>JAQUQQ010000052.1 GCA_028716005.1 Candidatus Moraniibacteriota bacterium
TCTATGGAGGCCTCTATCTAAAGAAAAAAATAGCCCACCATCCCCTCGAAGAGATGGTGGGTCTTTGAATCATTCCGGCAAGAGGGGTTATCCCTTCAGCACGTCGATCATAGAAAAGACCTCGCCCCGGCTGCCTTCAGCTATCTTCTTTTCAAGGAAGAACAGAGCCTTGAGGGTACCGGCGGCGTAAGGCAACCGGCCGCTCACGTTGTGGACAAACTTGAGGGCCACGGTGCCGTCCCGCGAGGCCAGCCGATATTCATGCCAGCCGTGGCCGCCGATAAATTGCGGCGGAATGCCCATGGCAAGTTGCTCTTCGGGATCCCTGACCATCCGCAGCCGATCCCCGGTGGTGACACCGAGTTTTTCGAGGCTCGCCATTACGGCTTTGGCGGTCCCGCTGGTGTCGGCCTTCCCTTGTTGATGGCTTTCCGTGATAGAAAGGGCAAAGCCTTCGAAGGCGCCGGGAAACGTCTTGGCGGCATATTCCATCATGGCCTGGAAGGCCACAACCTGGGCCGCCATGTTGGGAGCGACGACCGCCGAGATGCCAGACTGTTTGACCAGCTCGACAATGCGCTCGCGGTCGCCGCCCGTCGTCCCCATGACAAACGGGATGCCCAACTGGCAATATAGTTCCGCGTTGCGAGTAGACGCCGCTGGCTGAGTGTAGTCAACCGCGAAGAAATCGCGTTTCTTCAGATACTCGTTGATCTCCGGCAGAAACTTTTCCACTTCGCCCGGATGCATAAGGTCTACCCCTCCTCTCGGAGAGTAAGGGTAATAGTTATCGGGGACATTGGGACCGGTAAGCGCTATGTGCGCAAGCTGAAAAACTGGTCCTCCTCGGTGGACGATAATTTCCACCACCGCCTTTGCCATTTTTCCCGGCAATCCGTTTACCATCACTTTCATCGCATTATCCTCCTTGTCGGATAAAATTGTTGATATATTTTGACGAATGCCTTTGGAAAACGCTTCAATATTCATTGAAAAGAGCAATACAAAAGAATAGCAGTGATTTTTGTTTTCAGCAAGATCAGATTCTTTTCTTCAATACATCTTTGCCTAGAAGATTATTATGATTTATATTGAATTTATAATAAATTTGGCTTTATGGAATATTTGAAACCCCAAGAAAATCAGCTTCTTTCCGGAAAGATGGAGGTCTCCCCCGCCTCGAAAAAAGATCTCAGCGGTTTGGCGGCCGGCCTCAAGCATCTTGTCGGCGAGGGCGCCGCGGCGCAATGCGTTTTTGTTTTGCAATCAATGGCTGGCGAAAATTATATCCTTCATTGCGACAAGGCAGTCAAAGAATTTGGACGCAGGCTGACGCAGCCTCTCCAGGGCAAAGAATCTTTTTTGCGGCTTTCGCCCGCCGCTAAATTCAGCGACGTGAAAAGTTTTTCCTCTCTCGATAAAATCGGATTTCAGAAAAGGAACTCCCGGGATTTCCACAGCATCGGACTTCTTGAATTTGAAACGCCGAAGGGGCAGCCTTTTTCACTGGCTTTCGATTTGACTTATGGAACCGTGGCAGCCAACGAAAAAGATCAAGACAAAATGCTCGTGCTCTACGCCCCGGGGACCGGAAACCAGGCTTTGGAAACTATCCGGCGGCACTATGGCGGAAAATGGCAAAAGGAACTGGAGCTTGACCCGGAGACCGGAAACTTTGCCGCTTTGTGAATCTTTGCCAAAGTTTGGCCCGAGTGAAACGCCAAAAAACCCGTCAATGACGCCGATGTTGACAAAATCCCAAGAAATGCTATACTTATTACGTTATGGAGCGAGCAATTGTAGCGTAGTCGAACTCATTTTTTTGCATCGCGAACCATTTAAATAATCTCTATACACAAGAATGGCACAAGGAACTATCAAGCGGCTCACAGACCGCGGATTCGGGTTCATTTCCCAAGAGGGAAGTGACAAGGATCTTTTCTTCCACTCCAACGAACTCCAAGGTGTTGAGTTCAATGATTTGAAAGAAGGAGACAAAGTTGAGTTTGAAGTCAGCGAAAGCCCGAAGGGGCCGAACGCGACTCAAGTGAAACGAGTCTAGTCAAATTGACCCCGCCCTCCGAGGAGGGCGGGGTTTTGACAAATTCTTTTTTTTCTGCTAGTATTTCTGGAGACTGAATGTCCCGAAGCAAGTTTATTTCAAAAAATACCGCTTCCGCGGTTTTTATTATTTATGGAAATTCGAAACATCGCCATCATCGCCCATGTCGACCACGGCAAGACGACCATCACCGACGCCATCATGCGCCAGACCGGAATGGAAAAAGACACGGCCGTGACCATGGACTCGGACGCCCTTGAAAAAGAGCGCGGCATCACAATTTATTCCAAAAATACTTCCGTATTTTATAAAGGCACAAAAATCAACATCGTGGACACTCCCGGCCACGCTGATTTTGGCTCGGAAGTGGAACGGGTTCTCCGCTCGATCGACAGCGTCCTTTTGGTTGTTGACGCGCAGGAAGGGCCAATGCCCCAAACCAGATTCGTTCTCAAAAAATCTCTTGAGCTGGGCCTCCAGCCGATTGTCGTTATCAACAAAATCGACAAACCGGCCGCCGATCCGGAAATGGCTCAGGAAAAGGTTTTCGAACTATTTTTGGATCTGGGCGCGACGGATGTTCAGCTCGATTTTGAAACTGTCTACTCCATCGGCCGGGACGGAATCGCCAAAATTCATTTGGATGACGAATCAAAGGATCTTTCCCCGCTTCTTGATATGATTCTCGAAAAAGTTCCGCCCGCTCCCCAAGATTTGGACGCGCCTTTTCGCTTCCAGCCCTTCAGTCTCGGATATGATAATTTTCTGGGAAGGCTCGCCATCGGAAGAGTGCACGAAGGAACTATCAAAAATGGCGAAGTTTTCGTTCAAAAACCAGACGGCCAGTCCCAGCCCTCCAGCCGGCGGGGAAAAATCATCAAAATGTTCACTTTTGAGGGGCTTGCGAAAAAAGAAGTGCCCGAAGCCTTGGCCGGTGACATTGTGATGGTCGCGGGCCTGCCGGATATCGATATCGGGGAAACAATTTGTGAAAATGAAAATCAAGCGCCGCTTCCGGCCATCAAAATTGATGAGCCGACAATTTCACTCAATTTTTTGGTCAACGACTCCCCCTTTGCCGGGCGCGAAGGAAAGTTCGTGACAACAAAACAAATCCGCGAGCGCCTCGAAAAGGAACTCGAAGTGAACGTGGGACTCAAAATAGATTTCTCCAATACTGAATACTACAAAGTATTCGGCAGGGGCGAGCTTCACATCGCCATTCTTCTTGAAAATATGCGCCGCGAAGGATACGAGCTGCAGGTATCTCAACCGCAGGTGATTATCAAAGAAGAAGACGGGAAGAAACTCGAACCCTTTGAAGAAGTGACGATCGACGTTCCGGAAAAATCTTCGGGCGTCGTGATTGAAACTCTGGGAAAAAGGAAGGGTATGATGACTCAAATGGAACAGCGCGGATCCCAAGTCCGAATGATTTTTGAAGTTCCGACCCGAGGCATCTTGGGCTATCGCGGGCAATTCATGGTCGACACCCGCGGAGAAGGAATCTTTTCCAGTCGCTTTTTGGAGTTTCGACCGTTCACCGGCGAAATCACAAAACGCGACACCGGATCGATGGTCTCGATGGCCACCGGAAAAGCGCTCGGCTTTTCGCTCGCCAATCTTCAGAATCGCGGATCTTTGTATATTGAGCCGACCACCGAAGTTTATGAAGGCATGGTCATCGGAAATGTTTCCAAGGGGCACGATATGGCCGTGAATCCGATCAAAGGGAAACAGCTCACCAACATGCGCGCGTCCGGCGCCGACGAAGCCATCAATCTCACTCCCCCTTTGAAGCTCACAATCGAGCGGGGACTGGAAATAATGGGCGAGGACGAATATCTCGAAATCACGCCTGAAAGCGTGAGACTCAGAAAAAAATACCTCACGGAAAACGAAAGAATTCAGGCGGGAAGAAGGAAAAAATAATTATTTCTGCTTCTCCCAGGAATACGCTTTGAATGTCCAATCAATCGCCGCGCGGATATCCTGCCAGCGATATGGGTCGTCGAGGATGACAATGACGATGCGGTGCAAATGAGTCGGGTCCGATACGCCCAAAAGAAGAGAGTATCCGGCCATCGGCGTAAATCCGGTTTTAGCTCCCATGACGTTGGGAATGTCATTCAAGGCAATATCGGTGTTCAAAAGAGTGTGCGAGATCTGTCCGTCGCGAGACTTGATTTCGGAGTTGGTCGGATAACCAAACATTTCCCAAATTGTATCGAAGCGCATCGAATAAGCGGCGATGCGCGCGATATCAGCCGCGGAGGAATAGCATTCCGATTCGCGCCCGTCGGGCTCAAGGCCGGAAGGAGTGCAAAAATGCGAGTCGGTGAGACCCATAAGCTTCGCTTTCTGGTTCATGAGATCGGCAAAAGCGTCTTGCGAACCGGAAATATGTTTTCCGAGAGCAACCGCCGCGTCATTGGCGCTGTTTATCAGCATCGCCTGGAGCAGGTTCCGCGCCGAAATTTGTTCCCCGACTTTCAACCTTGGGCTGACGCAATAGCCGCTGCGGGGACAGCCTATTTTCGTCCCCTCGATATAGACTTCCTCATCGTCAATTTCAATCGGTTCTTCGAGATCCTTTATTTTTTCAATGGCGATGATCGCCGTCATCATTTTCGTGAGTGAAGCGATTTGTTTTTGGTCCGTTTCATGACTTCCGGCCAATATCTTTCCTGAATCGGCGTCAACCACCACAAAGGCGTGGGCGGTCGGAATCACCAGATCCGCTATTTTGTCGTTTTTCACCGGCTGGTAGGAGGGATCATCAACGGCTTGGGCTTTGATCGGTTCAATTTTTTTCTCTTCCGCCGCGGAATCCGCGCTTTGGCTCACGTCCGCTTGAAATGGATTGTGATGCGATTTATAATACTGATAAAGCATAAAGGATCCATCCCCGATCAGGATCGCTATGAGCAGCAACAAAAGAAAACCAGACTTTGGTTTTTCGGGAGGCGGAGCAGGATTGAATTTATGGGGCAGATAATTTGGTTCTATCACGAAGAAATTTTACCAAATGAATCCGGCCGATGCAAATCCGCGGAAGACATAACATTGACAACCGCTCTGGCGAAAAATACGTATTTAAACAAGATATAAACCCATTCCGCTTTTTCTTGCCAACATCTCCTATTTTCTATAAAGCCAGGTGGTATTTCCCAGACTAAATTAATTCTTAATAAAAAATAACAATGCTTCGGAAAATTTTTCGAAAGAGATGGTTCAAGTTTTCGGCGGTGGTGGTCATCCTAATCGTCGCCATCGGCGGCTATTTCAGCTGGAAGACCGGCGCCATCATGAACAAGATTTCCGGCTCGAACAAATCGGCTCTCTCAAGCCTCCTGAGCGGCGGCGCGAATCCGGAAGAGCAAGATGGGCGAATCAATGTTCTGCTTCTCGGGATGCGGGGCGCGAATATGCCTGGCGGAGCGTTGCTCGCCGATTCCATTATAGTCGCTTCCTTTGACACGAAAAACAACCGCGTCGCGCTGATTTCGGTTCCTCGCGACTTATACGTCCAAATTCCCGGCACGGGCGAACGCGGCAAGCTCAATTCGGTCTATTCCCATTGGGAAAGCGGCGGGAAAGACCAGGGAATCGAGAAAATGAAAGAAATGATGGCGACGATCACCGGCCTCAAAATCAACAAGGCGGTTGTCATAAATTTCAGCGGCTTCAAACAGCTTATCGACGCAGTGGGAGGAGTTGATGTGAGAATGCCAAAAGGTTTTTCGGAAACGCAGCAGTTCGTGGAAGGAAACGAGTGCGGAGGCGCGTTCACTTTGCCGGTCGGCACGAACCATCTCAACGGCGAAAAAGCCCTTTGCTACGCCCGGGCGCGCGTCCAAACCAACGACTTCGACCGCGCCAAGCGCCAGCAAGTCGTGCTGAAAGCCCTCAAAGACAAAATGATTTCCATCGGAACGCTCGCCGATTTTGGAAAACTCAACAATATCTTGAACATCGTCGGCGATAACGTCAAAACCGACCTCGCGCCGGAAGAAATGAAAGGCTTTTATGACCAGTATGGCCAAATGAAAGAAGCGGATATCCTCCAGCTTGTTTTCGAAAATTCCGAAAAGGGACTTCTCAAGGTTCCGGAAGCGAGCACGGGCCTCGGCTATGTCCTCATCCCGATCGCGGGGCAGGACAACTATTCCGCGATGCAAGACGCTTGCCGGAATATATTCTCCGGTTCCTGACCAAACTTTGGGAAAATGCCACAAAAAAACCGCCCCATACCGGCGGTTTTTGTTTGAAATTGAAAATAAATTTGCCGTGTGATTGTATGAATATTTGATGGCTGGACGGCATGCCAAAAATGAAATCAGTGTTTCGATAAACTTGAGGACATTGTAAACTAATCTAATTTTTA
>JAQUQQ010000053.1:0-3968 GCA_028716005.1 Candidatus Moraniibacteriota bacterium
AGCCTGGATTTTTGGATTTCCGGAATATGAATTCCAATATGACGAGCAGCAGCCGGGATCAATTCTCAAATGGCATCACCACGCGAAAATTTGGGAAACGATATATATAATCGAAGGAGAACTGGTGGCGCGGTGGAAAGAAAATGGGGAGGAAAAAGAACAGTTGGTGAAAGCAGGGGATCTCATTGAACCGGAATTCGGTTCGCACACCTTTGAAAACCGTTCGGACGGAGTCGTGAAATTCATCGCCGTGAAATTTGTGCTTTCAGGGGAAGATAAAAAAGAGATGATTGAGAAAGACAAAGTATACGATGAGTAATAATATTTAATAAAACTATATGGAAATCACTCGACACTTTACGGTGACCACAACAATTGTTTGCAAGAATAAAGTTCTTTTACATTTTCATAAATCATTGAACATCTGGATACCAATCGGCGGTCATATTGACCGAGATGAACTGCCGGAAGAGGCGGCTGTTCGAGAGGCAAAAGAGGAAGCGGGGCTAGTCATTAGTTTGTATAATCCAGACAAAAAAGTTGGAGTTAAAGACGTGAAACAATTGATAATGCCGATGCATATCATGCTCCACGATATAAATAAATTTCATCAGCACATCGATTTTTCTTTTTATGCGACTGCGGATACTCTTGATCTGAAACCGGCGGATGGTGAAACCAACAATTTGAAATGGTTTTTGAAAGAAGAAATTGAAAAAGAGAAAATGCCCGATAACGCAAAAATACTGGCGCTTGAAGCTCTCCGTATCTTGGGAAGTGATTGATAATGAAAAATTTTTTCACCTTTTTAGGGAACATTCAAAGCTCCCATTTTCGGGAGTTTTTCTTTACATACTCGCTTTTCAATGCTAAGTTTATATAAGCTAAATTATGCTAAATTCTATCATCCAAAACAATCTGGGATTGAGTGTGGTCGGGGCGGTCGTGGTCGCACTGGCGGTTTTGATCTGGAATATTTTTCTGCACTTGAATATCAGCCGTATCAAAAAAAATCAGCAGCAGCTTTTTTCCGGGAAAAACGGGGTGGATCTTGAAAAAACAATTCTTGATCACGCGAAAAATCTCAAAGAGCTTGATAAGGACATCCAGGATCTCTTCGGTATTTCAAATCAGATAAATGATCTGGCCAAAAAATCCATCCACAAAATTGGAGTTGTCCGTTTCAATCCCTTCAAGGACCTCGGCGGAGACCAGAGTTTTTCGGTGGCGCTTCTTGACGGGGAGAATTCCGGCGTGGTAATCTCCGCTCTTCACACGCGGGAAGGAAATCGGGTCTATTCCAAACCGGTGGAAAAAGGAAAAGCGGTGAAATATCCTCTCACCGACGAAGAGCGGGAAGCGATCGGAAAAGCGAACGCCGGGGATAATGCCGGAAAAATAGCGTAGTTATCTTGGAAATTTGTTGTTAGAAACTGGAAATTTGTAATTGAAATTTGAGAATGGAAATTTGAGCAATTATTTTCTAATTTCCACTTTCTATTACCAATTTCTATTTTCAAGCAACCATTTTCAAAATATATGGCAGAAGAAATTGAAAAGGAAAAAGTAAAGGTAAAAATTCCCTCATTAGTGACCGTGAAAAAATTCGCGGAACTTTTGGGTTTGGGCGTGACGGACGTCATCAAAGAACTCATGAAAAACAAAATTCTCGCGACGATCAATGACGAGATTGACTATGACACGGCGGCAGTGATCGCGTCAGATTTGGGGTTTGAAACAGAAGTTGATCTTGAGGCCACGGGAAGCGGAGCAATGACGCTGGAACAGCTGGATGAAATTTTGAAAAAAGAAAAAGAATCCGGAAAAAATCTTCGGCATCGCCCGCCGGTTGTGACGATCCTGGGCCATGTCGATCACGGAAAAACGACTCTTCTGGATACCATCCGCAAAACATCGGTCGTCGAAAAAGAAGCGGGGGGGATAACCCAGCACATCAGCGCCTACCAGGTAAAAAAGAAAGGCGAAATTATCACTTTTGTGGACACACCGGGGCACGAGGCCTTTTCGGCGATGCGCGAACGAGGCGTTAGTCTGGCTGATATCGCTATTTTGGTTGTGGCGGCTGACGACGGAGTGCGGCCCCAGACAGAGGAAGTGATAAACTATCTCAAGGATAAAAAAATTCCGATGGTCGTGGCGATCAACAAAATTGACAAACCCAACGCCAACGTCCAAAGAGTGAAACAAGAACTGGCGGACAGGGAAATTGTGATCGAAGAATGGGGCGGCAACGTGGTCGCGGCAGAAATTTCAGCCAAGCAGAATATTGGAATAGACGAGCTTCTCGATATGGTTCTTTTGGTGGCCGAAGTCGAGGATTTGAGAGCAGATTGGAAAAGACTGCCGCTCGGAGTTGTCATCGAATCGCGCCTTGATCCGCAAAAGGGGAATATCGCGACGGTTTTGGTGCGGACGGGAACCATGAAAGAGGGTCAGGACGTGATTGCGGGAACGGTTGTTGGCCGGGTGAGAAGACTGGAAGACTTCAAAGGCCGGCAGATGAAAGAAGCTGGGCCTTCAACACCGGTGACAGTCATTGGCCTCAATCAATCGCCGAACGTGAATGATGTTTTGCAGGGGATGATTGATCTCAAATCGGCCAAGGCTATGCAGAAGGATTTTGAAACGGATGGAAGCAGCGCGAAAAAATTTGATTCGCAATCAATCCTCAAAAGCATGGAGGATCAGAATATAAATCGACTGAATATTATTCTCAAGACTGACGTGCAGGGATCGCTTGAAGCTATCGACCAGATTTTGGGAACGATTAAATCAGAAGAAGTCGGGATAAATTACGTGAAACAGGGCGTGGGCGATATCACTGAATCGGACGTAAAACTCGGACAGAATTCTGGAGCGGTCGTCTTTGGTTTCAACAGCCAGCCGACCACGGTCGCGAAGCGCCTCGCGGAAATGAACAACGTGGAAATAAAAACCTACAAAGTCATTTATGAATTGGTCGAGGATATCAAAAAAAGGCTTGAAGGAATGCTGGGCGAAGATATTGTCCGGACAGATCTTGGAAAACTGAAAGTCTTGGCGGTTTTCAAAACCGGAAAAGGCGATATGATCGTGGGCGGGAAAGTGGCTTCCGGAAAAATGGTGAACGAAGAAAATCTGGAAGTTTTGCGGGAAGAAAAATCCCTGGGACGCGGAAAACTTTCCAATCTTCAACAGAATAAAGTGAATGTTGACGAGGTGAAGCAAGGGCTCGAGTGCGGAATCACCTTTCTTGGGGACGCGAAAATAAAAGAGGGAGATATTTTGGTATGTTTTCATGAAGAGATTGTGAAGAAGAGTTTGTGATTGACGAATGGTGATTGGTAATTTGTAATTAGTAATTGGGATTTTTTGTTTAGAATTTATCCTAGTTACGAGTTACTAATTACAACTTGCATGAGTTTTTCGCGCATCGATCGCATCAATGAACTAATCAAAGAAATTTTAGCGAGCATCGTTTACGAAGAAGCCGAGGTTCCTCCCGGCGTTTTTTTGACAGTCGTGAAAGTTGACACCTCAAAGGATCTGCGCTACGCTAGGGTGTTTGTCAGTGTTTTTCCGGAAAAAAAGTTTGGGCAAACCATTGAACTTCTGGGGAAAAAGATATACTTGATCCAAGGCGCGCTCAATAAAAAACTTCATATGAAGCCGCTCCCAAGGATCGAATTTGTGGCGGACAAAACCGAAGTTGAGGCTGACAAAATAGAGAAACTGCTGAAGGAAATTGAATAAAAGATTATGAATTTTGGATTTGCAAAAGAATTTACCGAGATCAAAAAAGAGCTGGAAAGATCCAGCAATGTTTTGATTGTGGCACATGCGGCGCCGGACGGAGACACAATCGGTTCCTCTTTCGCGCTTAAGGAATATCTGGTTGCTGATCTGGGGAAAAAGACAACGGTCATCTGCCCCGATGCTTTGCCGCAATACCTCAAAGATTTTTTAGG
>JAQUQQ010000053.1:4068-6427 GCA_028716005.1 Candidatus Moraniibacteriota bacterium
CGGCGCCGGACGGAGACACAATCGGTTCCTCTTTCGCGCTTAAGGAATATCTGGTTGCTGATCTGGGGAAAAAGACAACGGTCATCTGCCCCGATGCTTTGCCGCAATACCTCAAAGATTTTTTAGGGAACGAAAATGTTGAAATGCCGGAAAATATAAATCTCAAAAAATTTGATTTGATCATTGGCTGCGACGCGGTTGAACGAGGATTTGAAAAAGTGGTGGCGGAGAAAGAAAAAAACCAGAAAATTATCCTGCTTGACCATCACACGACGCTTCGAATGAAAAAGATAAAGCCCGACATTGCCATAAGTGACGAAAGATATTCTTCTGTTTGTGAAATCCTCTTCGATTTTTTTGATTTTCACCGCGTTGAAACAAGCAGGAAAATCGCGGAGTATCTTCTTCTCGGAGTTTTGGGGGACACGGGAATTTTCCAGCACGCCAACACAACCCCGAAGGTGATGGAAATTGCGGCCAATCTCATGAGAAAAGGAGCTTCACTTTCAAAAATTATTCGCCTGGTTTTCAAAAACAAGCGCCTCGAGACTCTGAAGCTCTGGGGGCGGGCGATGGAACGGGCGGAAATCAACCCAAAGACAGGAGCCATTGTATCCTATGTGACGAAACAGGATCTTGAGGATCTGCGGGGAGACGCCGAAGACATTTCCGGAGTGGCGGAAATTCTCAACACCGTTTCGGGGACAAAGTTTTCGCTGGTTCTTTCCGAGCGGGGAGAGAATCGGGTCAAAGGGAGTCTTCGCAGCGAAGAATATAAGGATACGGACGTTTCAGAAATTGCCCGGCTTCTTCGGGGGGGCGGACATCGTCTTTCCAGCGGTTTTGAGATCAAGGGAAAATTGGTAAAAGACGGAAAAGGATGGAAAGTGGAGTGATTCAAAGTAAAAATTAAAATGTAAAAACGAAAAATTAATGTGTCCCGCTAGAGCGGGACGATTTATTTTGATATAATTAATTGCAGAATTTTATATCCAATAAATGACTAATTATAAAATCCTTGAAGAAAAAATAAAAGCTTGCCGGAAATGCCATTTGCGGGACACTTGCGCCCAAGTTGTTCCAGGTGAGGGAAATTTTGAGGCGGAAGTTATGTTTATCGGCGAAGGTCCAGGGGAAAACGAAGACAAGCAGGGTCGGCCTTTTGTCGGGGCGGCGGGAAAATTTTTGGAAGAGATGCTTTCGCTGGTTGGAAAAAAAAGAGAAGATGTTTTCATTGGGAATGTTCTCAAATGCCGTCCGCCAGGAAATCGCGATCCGCTTCCAGAAGAGGTTGAGTCTTGCTGGCCTTGGATGATGGAGCAGATAAAAATAGTGAAGCCCAAGCTGATTGTCCTTCTCGGTCGGCACGCGATGGAAAGATTTTTGCCCAACCAAAAAATTTCAAAAATCCACGGGCAAGCCATGAGGCGCGAAATTCCGGAAATTGGAAAGCAGGTTTTTTACGTTCTCTATCATCCGGCCGCTGCGCTCTATCAAGGGAGCCTGCGGGAAATCCTCAAAAAAGATTTCAAGAGAATCCCGAAAGTGATTGAGGCGATTGAGAAGGGAGAGGGGTCATCCCAAATTTCATCTTCGGAGAAAATTGAAGCGAACGGGAAGAAAAATAGATTTGAGGAAGAGATGAATCAAGAGACGTTGTTCTAATTTTACTTTTCTTGCATTTAATTTTACATTATAAGTATGGCCTGGTGGCCGAGTGGCCCGTGGCGCTAAAACTTTGGCGGGTAAATTAGGCAAGGATTAAAATTTATAAATGGCCGCGTGGCGGAGTGGCTACGCAGGGGACTGCAAATCCTCGTACCCCGGTTCAATTCCGGGCGCGGCCTAAAAATAAACTTGCCCGGGTGATGGAACTGGATATACATGAGGGACTTAAAATCCCTTGGGAGCAATCCCATGCGAGTTCGAGTCTCGCCCCGGGCACATACCAAATTAAAAATGAAAAAGTAAAAATTAAAAATTATGGTGTCCCGACGGACGCCGGGACGATTTATTTTTATATGATTGAAAAAGAATTGAGAAACGGAATAATTCTCACCGCTGATGATTTTGGGAAGAGTGAGACGGCGAACAGAAATATTTTGCTTCTTGCCAGGGCGGGAAAGATTGATAGGATTTCTATAATGGCGGACGGAAATTTTAGTGAAGAAGAAATAGAAAATCTTTTGAGCACGGGAGTGGAGCTGGACATTCATTTTGAGCTGATTTGGCAAAAAAGAAGAAGAAATATTTTGCGCGACAACACATTTCGGCAAGGAATTGTTTTTCTCGTCAATTATCTTTGGGGCGATTGGCCTGTTCCGGAACATCCCAGAAGCGGGACAGCTTCCGTCAAGCG
>JAQUQQ010000054.1 GCA_028716005.1 Candidatus Moraniibacteriota bacterium
TTGCTGATCTCATTCTGATTGGAGCGCTGATACTTTCCTTGGGCACCGCCCGCGCGTTCAAAGGAGGGCGTTTCGGCTTTCTCTGGAAAGTCCTCACCGGCGGCTTTTTCTTCATTTTGGTTGCGGATATTCTTTTCGCAATTTACCAAAAAGCCTACAACAGCGGCCTCGCGCTATATGCATTGACCGATCTGGCTTGGGTAGCCGGCTATCTATTGATCACGTACGGCCTCTTGGATAATGCTTTTTCGATCAGGTCCATACGGAAAAAGATCGAATAAACTTTTTTCTGAAACGGCAAAGCGAATCATCAATCGACACAGCAATAAAATATACTTCAGTAATTTAATTTACTGAAGTGTTTTATTTTCGCTTCATCAAAAGATTCACAAGAAGGAAATGAAGGGGATATTTTTTCCTTATATGATCGAATGTGAAGGGTGTGACGGTTTTTGGCAGGTAATCTTTCTTTTGCAGTTGTTTTTTTCCGTATCTTTTTATTATTTCTTTATATCCCCCGAAACCGTTGTTCAGCCACTTTTCGACTTGGGCAATCGTTGCGGCGCTAACTTTCAAATTATTCATGATTTCATCGTAGGTTTTTCCCTTGAGCAAAAATTTCGCAATTTGGATCCTTCTCGAAATCATGACGGTCTCGCTCAAAGTCAGAATGTCTTTCAGGAATCTTTTTACCTCTTCGCGGGTGCGGAGCAGCGAAACCATGGTATAGAATTCTCCGAGATATTTCTTCTTTTCAAAATCGGAAAGTTCATTATACTTCACTTTTCCCCTCATATTTTTTTCCTAATTGTTATTTTGCTTCAGTAAATTAAATTACTGAAGCAGTATAAACATATATTATCATTTTTTTGTCTTTTGGGGAATAGAAAAGGCAGGATCCGCAGATCCCGCCCGATAAAACATCTTGCTCGCGCAACCTAAAACCTGATCGCCTCGGCCAGGTATTTCAGGAGAATTTTCTGGTTCTCTTCGACTACGCCCATATTGAAGTTTCTGAGCTTATCCGGAACTTCCGGAAGAGAGGAAAAATCGGTAAATTCATTGACATGGGTGCAGCTGGCGATATAGCGCCCTTCCGGTATTTTGGCGTTCTCTATGAGGACGTGATGGCCGATATAGCAATTGGCGCCGATCACGGAGTTCACCGCCGATGACCGGATCCCCAGGAAGCAGTTTTCCCGAATTACCGCCGAGTGCACCTCGGAATGATGCGCCAGGGTGCATCGGCGACCGATATAATTCGCGAATTCTTTTCCCCCTACCGTGTGCCGAACATTATGAAACGCGTGGAAATTCACAAAGTCCTGCACGTTGGAGAACTCGCGGATCATATAAGGCGCGTTTTCATCAGCCCGGATGCTTGCGAACGGAGCGACATACACGTTCCTTTCGATGATTACGGTCCCGATTACTGCCGCTCTGGGATCCACATAACTCCTATCATGAACCGCCGCTTTTCCGAAAATTTGGTCCCCGTAAGTTTGTCGAAGCACGACTACCTCCTTGTTTTTAATAACAAAAAAGCGTTGTTCCGCTTTTTTTGTTTATAGATTATCATATTATTCTTTCGCCCGTCTGTCAATAAAAAAGACTCCGCCTGCCCCAGGGGCGGAGTCCTAGCCGAAGAAATGCTTGCGGCATTAAATCTTGATGGACACGGGGTTGGAGACGATGGCATCCTTCCTGATCGCCTTGATCGCCTCGTTGACTTGTTTGGCATCCGTGCCTTTGATGCCGGGCACGGAGTAATCCAAGAAAACCCAGAGAGTGGGACTTTCCCGCCTGTCGGCAAGAGCCTTGAGCAATTCGCCGTAGCTCTTGCAGAAGACCACTTCCACGTTTTGGGACGACCTTATAATCTCGGAGTAAATCATTGCCCACTCCGGATCTCCAATCGCCACAATGAAGCAAGGCTTTTTCTTGTCCGGCACCTTTTCCTCCCTTAAAAAACGTTTCACGCTTTTCTCTATGGCGATATGGTTGCATATTTGATTGCTTTCGTCAATACATATTTTCGCTTTATATATCGTTGTATCGGACAATCTGCGTCGGGACGGATCCGGGAGGATCTGTCCCGTTTATTTATCTGCAGAATAAGGATGTGCTTCAGTAATTTAATTTACTGAAGTGTCTTTCTTGAGCTGTTATTCGAGAATAATTTTGGCAACAAAAAAACGGCCTTATGTCCGCTTTTTTGAATATAAACTATTCTGTTACGCTATTTTCAAAAACTCCACGCTCTCTCCCCCGTCCGTGAGTTTCGCGTAGGCGAGGATAATTTCTTTTCCCGGATATTGGGTAAGGATTTTTTCCTTCGCTTTTTTGAGCTCGCCTTCGTGGAATTTTTGTTCCGCTTCAAGGTCGCCGTTGAACTCCGCACTGCCGCCATAAGCCCCGCAATCGGCATGGTTTATGATCACAATCTTTTGCGCATGGTGCAGATCACACGGCACGCCGATGCACTGAAGCGGAACATCCGTCTCACTCTGGCAGTCATTGATGGCTTTGGCCGCGCCGGGCATTTTGGGAAAATCATAGGTATTTATTCCCAGTTCCTCCTCGACAAATTTCATCGTTTCTTTCCAGAAACGGAAATCAATGCAGGCCAATACTACTGCTTCGCAGGAGTGGATGTTTTTATAACTAAATGGTAATTTCATAAAATAAAATTAATTCTAATTCAATTTAGAATTTTTAATTTCCAATTTCTAATCAATTTTGAATGATAGAATTTCTAATGTTTCAAACATTAATTCATTAAAGTTTCATTCAAAATTCAGAATTCTAAATTCAAAATTATTACTCTATCTTTATTCCCCTTCTCGTCAGATGCTTTTTCGCCACTTTGATCCGCGCCAGGTTTTTTTCGAGAATTGCGGCCGCAGTCGCGTAATCTGTTTCGTCGGACCGGATTTTTTCCTCTTTCAGTTTTTCAGCCCGCGCGCGCGCTTCTTCGGCCCTCTCCATATCAATTTCCTCCGCCCGTTCGGCCGTGTCCGCGAGAATCGTCATTTCGTTTTTGCGCACTTCAACTATTCCGCCCGAAACCGCCATCGCAATTTCCTCACCATCTTTTTTCGCGATGAGTTCTCCGGCCTGAAGAACCGAGATGAGCGGAATGTGGTTCGGAAGCACGGTAATCTCGCCGTCCGCTGTCGGAAGAATGACTTGGTCTATCTGATCTTCAAAAACTGTTCGCTCCGGTGTTACGATCTTAAATTTTATCTTATTTTCAGCAGCCATAAGATATTAGATATAAGAAATGAGATAGAAGAAATAAAAAGAAGAAATCAGAAACAACGAAAGATTTTTTATTTTTTATTTTTGTTTCTTCTTTTTTATATCTTATTCCTTATTTGACTTCATCAATTCCGCCTTTCATATAAAACGCCTGCTCGCCTTTGTCGTCATGTTTGCCTTCGAGAATTTCCTTGAAGCCGCGGATGGTGTCGGAAAGCTTCACGTATTTTCCGGATGTTCCGGTGAACTGCTCCGCGACAAAAAACGGCTGGGACAGGAATTTTTGGATTTTGCGGGCGCGATTCACGGCCAATTTGTCTTCGTCTGACAGCTCTTCAACTCCGAGAATGGCAATGATATCCTGCAAATCTTTGTATCTTTGGAGGACTTTCTGCACTCCGCGGGCGACTTGATAGTGCTCTTCGCCGATAATTTTCGGGTCAAGAATAGTTGAAGATGAATCGAGCGGATCAACGGCCGGATATATTCCGAGTTCGGAAAGCTGGCGGGACAAAACCACGGTCGAGTCAAGATGTCCGAAAGTCGTCGCCGGCGCCGGATCAGTGAGATCGTCTGCCGGGACATAAACAGCCTGCACCGAAGTGACCGAACCCTTTTTGGTTGACGTGATTCGCTCTTGAAGCCTTCCCATTTCTTCGGCAAGGGTTGGCTGGTATCCCACGGCAGACGGAATGCGGCCGAGGAGCGCCGACACTTCGGAGCCGGCCTGCGTGAAGCGGAAAATATTGTCGATAAAAAACAAAACGTCTTTTCCTTCCTCGTCACGGAAATATTCCGCCATCGAAAGCGCGGAAAGCGCCACTCGCTGGCGCGCGCCCGGCGGTTCGTTCATCTGTCCAAAAACCAGCGCGGTCTTCGAAAGCACTCCTGATTCTTTCATGTCAAAATAGAGATCGTTTCCTTCGCGGGTCCGCTCGCCCACTCCCGCGAACATTGAATATCCCCCGTGTTCGGTCGCGATGTTCCGGATGAGCTCCTGAATAACCACCGTTTTTCCCACCCCCGCGCCGCCGAAGAGTCCGATTTTTCCGCCTTTCAAAAACGGGCAAATGAGGTCAATAACTTTGATTCCGGTTTCCAAAATTTCCGCTTCCGTTGATTGGTCTTTGAAATCAGGCGTCGGGCGATGAATCGGAAATCTTTTCTCGGTTTTTACGGCCGGCATTCCGTCAATCGGCTCCCCCAGCAGGTTGAACATCCGCCCCAGAGTGGCTTTACCAACTGGAACGCTGATCGGCGCGCCGGTGTCAATGACTTCCATCTGGCGCCGGAGCCCGTCGGTCGAGCCCATCGCCACCGCGCGAACCTTGTTTCCGCCAAGATGCTGGTGGGCTTCCAAAACCAATTTATTAGTTTTGCCCGCCGATGAGGCGGGAAGCACAACTTCCAACGCCGAATAAATTTCGGGAAGATCCTTCTCGAATTCGACGTCCACAACCGGACCGATGACTTGGGATATCTTGCCTTTGTTCATAGTGTTTGATTAAATTAATTTTCAATTTGAAATTTTAAATCAATTTTAAATGATTAACTTTTAAATTTAGACATTTAGTCATTCATTTCAAATTTCAAATTTAGACTTTAAAATTCTTGAAAATTTGCGAAGCTAATTTTCAAGTGCCGCTCTTCCCGCCGAAATTTCCGCGATTTCCTGCGTGATGCCGGCCTGGCGGATCTGGTTGTAGATAAGCGTCAAATTGTCGACCATGTCCCGCGCCGCGTCAGTGGCGTTTCGCATCGCCACCATCCGGGCCGATTCTTTCGAGGCGTTCGATTCCAATATGGCGTGATAGATTTGCATTTCAACCAGCCGCGGCAGAATTTCCGTGAGCACCATGCGCGCGTCCGGCTCGACTTTGTATTCCATCGGGGGTTCATCGAGGCCGTATTCTTTGGCCAGAACATTCATATCGGCGAGCTGTTTCTCGATATCCACTTTTGAAACCGGCAGAAGCTGGCGAAATTTCGGCTGCTGAACAACCGCGGAAATATAATCCGTGTAGGCAATCACAACCTTGTCATATTTTTTCGCGCTATAGTCGTCAATGACAATCCTGGCCAGCGTTCTGACGTCCACTATCCCCGGAAGATAAGAAAGCTCGTCGAACGTGGCGATGATATTTTTTCCGATTTTTCGAACGGCCGTCGCGCCTTTTTTCCCGACGGTGATGAAATCAATTTCAATCTGGTTGTCCGGAATGCTCGACTCAATCCTCTTGGCTCCGATCCGGTTCACTTTGAGCTGTTTCGGATTTTTCACCTGCTCGATAATTTTGCGGATAATCTGGGAATTGAATCCGCCGCAAAGGCCTCGGTTCGACGTCACCAGGATCACGCATATTTTTTTCACTTCCCGCACTTCGAGAAGGTCAATCGGATAATTTTCAAAAGCGCGGGCCATGTTGGTGAGCACCGACCAGGCGCTGTGGGCATAGGACCTTATCGCCAAAACAGACGCCACGGCCCGGCGCATCTTCGAAGCCGCCACCATTTCCATGGCGCGGGTGATTTTCTTTGTATTCCCCACCGATTTTATTCGGCGCCTGATTTCGCGAGATCCTTGTGCCATATTTCCTTTGTGACGGGAGCTCAACTCCCGTCAATTACCCGTCAATTATAATTTTGAATTATCCCTTAATTTCCAAGGATCAATTGACGACGGGAGTTGAGCTCCCGTCATCATTCCCATAAACTTCCTTATATTCCTCAATCGCTTTTTTCAGGGAGGTTTCCAGTTTTTCTGTCAGTTCTTTTTTCTCTTTTATTTCGGCCAAGACATCCCCTTTCATGTCTTTCATGTATTTATGGAATTCGGCTTCCCATTTTTGGACTTTTTCCACGGCGACATCATCCAAGTATCCGCTGGTAAGCGCGAACAGTATCGCTATCTGGTTTTCGACCGGCATCGGCTCGTATTGGTCCTGCTTCAAAACTTCGACCGTCCGCTGGCCGCGTTCGATTTGTTTTCGGGTCGCTTCATCAAGGTCGGATCCAAATTGGGCGAAAGCTTCGAGTTCGCGGAATTGGGCGAGATCGAGCCGCAGTTTTCCGGCCACTTTTTTCATCGCCTTGATTTGCGCGGCAGATCC
>JAQUQQ010000055.1 GCA_028716005.1 Candidatus Moraniibacteriota bacterium
CCAAATCCCCCTGTCCCACCGCGATATTCGCGGAAGCGTTGTTTTCCGTCGGAATTGAGTTGAAAATCAAGACTCGGTTATTGAACGCGTCTGTCACATACATTTTGCCGTTATAGGTGAAAACTCCGGACGGCGTGTCGAATCCATTGGCCAACACCGACGAACCGCCTTGGTTGGCTTCGTTATGAGTGAAATCCTGCTGGCCGACAACGACATCAGCTCTGGCATTCGGAGCGGTGGGGATAGTGTTATAGATCAATATCCGGTTATTGTCACCGTCGGCGATAAAGAGCTTTGTTCCATCTGTATGGACGCAATAAGGATACAACAAGGTATTGGCATCCACTGTTGCGCCTTGATTATCCTCATTGTGGGTGAAATCCTGCTGGCCAATGACAACATCAGCCTCCGCATCATTTGAAGTGGGAATAGTGTTATAAATCAATATCCGGTTATTTCCCGTGTCCGCCACAAAAAGACGGATACCGTCCGAGGAAATAGTATAGGGACTCGACAAAGTGTCCGCCGCAGGTGATAAACCCCCTCGATTCGCGTCGCCGTGATCCATGTCGACCTGCCCGATGACTACGTCGGCCGAAGCGTTGCTCGAGGTTGGCATGGAGTTATAGATTAGCACTCGATTATTATTCATATCCGCCACAATGAGTTTTTTTCCGTCAGTCCATGTTCCGTTGGGCCAATACATTTTGCTGGCGCTCGGATCAGCGCTGCCTTGATTTTCGTTACCGTGCGTGAAATCCAACTGACCAAGGACCATGCCAGCTTCCGCGTTGGTCGAGCTCAAGGCTTTCGCGTTGGGCGCGCCTTCCCAACAAAAAAATCCCGCCAATAGAAAAACAATCGCGAGATTTGCTGCTAACACTTTTTTGTGCATTTTTTTGTTTTTAGTTTTTATTTTTTCTTTATATTTATTATACCACAAAATAGTTGAAAAGTTATCCACAGCGCCCGCCAAAGGCGGGAAAATGACAAATATCCAAACCCACAAAATACCAAAATTTTTTTGTTATGTTTGTTTTTTTGTGATTTGTGATTTGTTTGGTATTTTGTGCTTTTGTTCAGTTTGTATTTTTTAAAGCAGTGGATCATTCCCTCCCTCCGACCAGGGATGGCATCGAATAATCCTTTTGAGCCCCAGCCACCCCCCCTTCAATACGCCGTATTTGTTTATCGCCTGATAGGTATACTCGCTGCAGGTCGGATGGAAGCGGCAAATCCGCTCGGAATAGAAAAATGACAAAAACCCCGTGTCGAGAGACAAATATTTCTGATAAAGGCGAATTGTTTTCAAGATTATCCTTTTCATGGTATAATTCTATCACACTAACCCGTTTACACGTTAACGCGTCAGAAAATAAAAAAGCTATGCGGGAAATATCAACATCAAAACTCACCTGGATTGATTTTACTGAACCAAGCGCTGACGAAATCCAATTCCTCAAAAAACTAAAACTCCATCCGCTGGCGCTTGAGGAATTTTCCATGCCATCGGCGCGCCCGAAAGCGAGCCTTTATGGAGATTGCCTTTATCTCACGCTACATATTCCCCTTTTTGACAAGCTCAATCGCCGAACTTTTCCGAGCGAGCTCGACATTGTGCTCACCAAAAGCCACCTCATCACCGGCCATGACCAGGATATTTTTCAGCTCCGAGAGTTTTTCACGAAGCTCAAGCGCAACAAAAAACTTCAGGAAAAATACATAAGCCAGTCACCGGGATACTTGCTCTATTATATTGTTGAGATGCTTCTCGAATCCTGCTTCCCGAAAATTGACCACATCAACAAAAATCTCGACAAAATTGAAGAAGAGATTTTCAAAGGGAACGAAAAAGCGATGCTTCACGAAATTTCTTTCGTGAAAAGGGATATTCTCAATTTCCGCCGGACTTTGAAACCGCAAAAATCGGTCCTTGAATCGCTCGCCCGTGACAACTATCCTCTGCTTGAGCCGGAACTTCGGCCCTACTATCAGGATCTCATCGGCACGAACATCCGCGTATGGTCCGCTCTCGAAAACGCAAAAGAAGTCGGAGAATCGCTCGAAGAGACCAATGATGCCCTTCTTTCGGACAAACTGAACCACACCATGAAAGTTTTAACTGTTTTTTCCGCTATTATGCTCCCAATGACGGTGTTTTCCAATGTTCTTGCTATGAGCGCCCCAATCCCTTTCGGCCATTCCCAATTTGCGTTTTGGATTTATATCGGCATAATGCTTCTGATTTCCCTGATTACGATTATCATTTTCAAGGCAAAGAAGTGGATTTGACATGGTTAGGCAATATATTTAGTATATAAATCACATTTCACATAAAAATTATAAAAGCCAAGACGAAGAAGCGTGCGCTTCGTTTTTCCAGCCGATCTGTGAGCGGCTGGGGGCTCGGGGAAGAACCTTGTAGGTGTCCGACACCTACAAACAAGTAAACCCCCGCGGGTAAGCCCGTAACAGCTGTGAATGAGTGTTGTATAATTGCGTTATACGTTCCACGTTACGCGTTATGCGACAAACCGAGGTGGAACCACGGGAACTAAAAAGCTCTCGTCCTCATGAAATATCAAAAAATATTTTTTGAAGGCGAGAGTTTTTTTGTTTTATACAAAACATAATTCTCCTCAAAATTTGCAAACTCTTCAATTCATCGAAGTATTGGAATATTTGTAAAAACAAAGTGTTCAATCAAATTTACTAATTTAACATAGATTCTAGTTCTCCAGTGAACAAGAATCTATGCCGCAAAAAATATATGAATATCGCAAATAATGTTTTGGAACTTATCGGCCATACGCCGATTGTGAAGATTAATAAACTTAATCCAAACAAAAACGTCAGTATTTTCGCGAAACTGGAAGGGCAGAATCCCGGCGGGAGCATCAAGGACCGGATTGCCCTCAAAATGCTCGAGGAAGCGGAAAAAGTTTACCCGCCGGAGAGGCAGGCCGGAAAATTGACAAAAGATAAGACAATTATTGAAGCCACGTCCGGAAACACGGGCATTGCCATCGCGATGATTGCGGCTGTCAAAGGATACAAAGTTGAAATCGTGATGAGCGACGCCGTTTCAGTCGAGCGTCGGAAAATGATCGCCGCTTTTGGAGCGAAGATAACTTTGACGAACGGAAAGCTCGGAACGGACGGCGCCATTCAAAAAGTTCGCGAACTGGTCGCCAAATTTCCCGAAAGATATTTCCACACGGACCAGTTTTCGAACAACAACAATATTTTGGCCCATTATGAAACCACCGCCGCCGAAATTTGGGATCAGATGGACGGAAAAATTGACTATTTCGTCGCCGCTATCGGAACTTCGGGAACGCTCATGGGCGTTTCGCAATATCTCAAGAAAAAGAATCCAAAAATCAAAATCGTTAGCGCCGAGCCGGTGAAAGGCCACTATATCCAGGGCCTCAAGAATATGGAAGAGGCCATCATCCCCGCGATCTACGACCGCGAACATCTTGATGACATCATCATGGTCGAAACCGAAGCCGCCTATGATCTGGCCCGCCAACTTGCACGAAATGAAGGAATTTTCTGCGGCATGTCTTCCGGCGCGGCAATGTATGCTTCCCTCGAAATCGCAAAAAAGATAGGGTCTGGCAATATTGTGACGATTTTCCCAGACCGAGGCGAAAAGTATTTGAGTACTACCTTATTTAATGTTAAAAAAAACTGAGACCCTCAGGATAAATAAAAGGGTCTCGCTTGGGGTATTTAACCCCGAAAGTATCAGCGTTCCAGCCAATTGGCTGGAACTAGTCGCTGATAGCCAGAGTGATAATAACTCGCTCTGCCTCCTTCGATTAAACGCCCGATGGACATATTGACGTCGGGACCCCCTATTCCAGGACAAAAAGATTTTACCCTGTCCCTAATATCTTTTGGAGTTAGAGGGCCACTTGCGCTGCTACTTGCCGCATGCACGATCTCAAAAATTCTCTCGTCTAAATCTTTTTCCGAAATCATGGTTTCCGACACCCCCTTTATTCTCTTATTAAAGCTAATATAACAGCAATCTTATTCATACGCAATATTTTACAAAAAGAAAAACTCTAGCTACTATAAGGCTATGCTAAAACTTTACAATACTCTCACCAAACAAAAAGAAGAATTCAAGCCCATTCACAAGGGCAAAGTCTCGATATATACCTGCGGGCCGACGGTTTATGACTATATCCACATCGGAAATTTGCGCTCATTCATGACCGCCGATGTTTTGCGCAGATACTTGGAATATTCCGGCTACGAAGTGCGCCACATCAAAAACATCACCGATGTCGGGCATCTGACCGCTGATGATATTGCCCAGGCTGACACAGGCGAGGACAAAATTTTGAAAAAGGCCCTGGCCGAAAAAAAAACACCCGAAGAAATCGCGAAATTCTATACCGAGGCTTTTCACCGCGACGAAGACGCGATGAATATTTTGCGGGCGCATTTTTTTCCGAAGGCGACCGCTCACATCCCGCAAATGATAAGAACAATTGAAACGCTCATCAAAAATGGGAATGCCTACGAAAAAAACGGAAATGTATTTTTTGACGTCACAAGCTTTCCGGATTATGGAAAATTGTCCGGAAATACGCTTGCAGAGCTCAAAGTCGGCGCCCGGCTTGAAGAACATCCCGACAAAAAAAATCCCTGGGATTTCGCGCTGTGGCTGAAAGCACGACCCGACCACGTTTTGCAGTGGGACAGCCCCTGGTCAAAAGGTTATCCCGGCTGGCATATTGAATGTTCGGCCATGAGCATGGAGTATTTGGGCGACACGATGGATATCCACACCGGCGGCGAGGATAATATTTTCCCCCATCATGAAGCTGAAATTGCCCAATCAGAGTGCTTTTCGGGCAAAAAATTCGTCAATTTCTGGGTCCACACCCGCCATCTTCTCGTCGAGGGCGAAAAAATGTCGAAATCCAAAGGGAATTTCTATACTCCACAGGATATCCGGAAAAAAGGCTTTGACCCGATGCATCTTCGCCTGCTATACTTGTCTTCCCACTACAAAAAAAATCTCGACTTCTCCTGGAAGGCGATGGAACAGGCCAAGGCGAATTTCGAACGCATCCGTGATTCTTTCCAGAAAATAAGCGGGATGCTGTCTGACAAGAGCCCGGCTCTTGTCAAGAATAATTTTTGCCAAAAGCATATTTCCATGTTTGAGAATGCAATGAATGACGACCTCAACACTCCCCTCGCCCTTTCCGCACTTTATGACATGATCACGCACGCGAACACAAAGATATCTTCCGGAGAAATGAACGCAGAAAAAGCCGCAAAGATTCTCACCACTTTTGAAAAAATGAACAAAGTTTTCGGCTTGAAATTTCCGGAAAAAGAAACCGAAATTCCGGAAAATATAAAAAAATTAGCCGATGAAAGAATGTCTGCGCGAAAAAACAAAGATTTTGAAAAAGCAGACAAACTCCGAAAAGAAATTGAAAAATCAGGTTACACAGTTGAAGATTCGGGGGACAGCTATAAAATAAAAAAGCTTTAATGGCGGAAAAATCCACAAAATTCAATCTCGGTGAAGCGCGAGTGCCGCCCCAGAATATTGAGGCGGAGATGTCTGTTTTGGGCTCTCTCATGCTCGACAAAGACGCGATCATCAAAATCGCTGATTTGGTGCGTCCCGACGATTTCTATAAGGATGCCAACCGTCTCATCTATGAAACGATGGTCGAACTTTATGAAGATCGCGAGCCGATTGATGTTCTCTCTCTTTCCAACAAGCTCGAAGAAAAAAAACAGCTGGAAAAAATCGGCGGGTCCGGCTATCTCACCGATCTCGTGAATTCCGTCCCGACAGCTTCAAATGTCGTTCACTACGCGAAAGTCGTCCAAAAAAAATCCTTGCTTCGAAAACTCATCAGCGCCGCGTCGGATATCATTGAACTTGGCTACGAAGAAGCCGAGGATGTGGAAAAGGTTTTGGACGAAGCCGAGCAAAAACTTTTCCGGGTCTCCCAAAAATTCGTGAAGGCTGACTTTGTGCCTCTCAAAACCTACCTTGAATCGGCTTTCAACCGGATTGACGAGCTTCACAAGGGCGACAAAGATATGCGCGGGGTGCCGACCGGATTTCAAGACCTCGACAATATTCTCGCCGGTTTCCAAAAATCAGATCTCATCATTCTTGCCGCCCGGCCTTCGATCGGAAAAACTTCGCTTGCCCTTGATATCGCCCGCAATGTGGCTCTCAAGAAAA
>JAQUQQ010000056.1 GCA_028716005.1 Candidatus Moraniibacteriota bacterium
AGGCATCCCCAGCGACTTTTTCCAGAGTTCTCAAAAAAGGAAGAGCCGCGTCTTTTTTGACCAGCATTGCGTTCAGATTGTTTTTTTCTTCTTCAAGATCGGGCAATTCTTTTTCCAATTTCAAAATCTTGTTTCTTTTTTCTTCAAGAACAAAAGAATTGAGTTTTTCCTTTTGATAGTTTTCGAAAGACTGTCTCACCTTGTCGCCGAGAAAAAAGATAACAAGCCAAACCAAGACCGCCACAACCAAGGCTGTCGCGAAAAAGAATAATATAATTTTTTTGTCAGGTTTTTTAGGCATGGAAAAAGAAACTACGGCTGATCAAGATATTTATTTTCAATATCAAACTCAATCGTAAAATCAAAATTATTCGGAGAAACAAGATTTGAGACGGGAGAGTTGATATTTTTGAAATAATCTTTTCGGAGACCCTCCTGGAAAGTCAGAAAATCCTCTCTGGTTTTGGCAAAACCGACCAGTCTCACGTGAGCTTTCTCGATATGAATGTTTGTCATTCTCACCCCATCCGGAGAAATAGCGGAGATAGTTTCGAAAACTTTTCCCCAATATGGGACATCCTGCGAATCTTTTCCGATTTTCTGGGATATTGATTTGGCATCCTTGAGAAGATTGTCTGTTTCTTCTATTTCCTTTGCCAGGCTAGTCGGATAAGCTTTCGCCTCTTCCTTCACGGACCTCATATTTATTTCAAGAATAATCAGCGCGGAAAACATCACCAAAGCCAGGAGCAAAAGGGAAAAGATAATCGAAAATCCGACACGGATAACGATGCCTATTTTTTTGTCAGCCAGTCTTTCTTTTTTTTCCTTGTCGGAAAGAAGGTTTATTCTAATCATCGCAACTTGTAGCCCTTTCCGCCAGGCCAATGGCCGTGGCAAAGGGAGTTAGGCTTTTTTTTATCTCTTCGGAAAAGTTTTTAGGAAGATCAAGCCCCCGAACGGCGTCTCCGACAATCACTTCTTTTTTCATGCGCAAAGTCAAATAGCCAACAATATCGTGAAGCAATGATCCCCCTCCGGAAAGAATCAATTTTTCGACTTTTTCTTTGACATTGATTGAATCTTCATAAAACCGGATGGATTTTTCTATTTCGGCCACGAGGTTCTCGATTATCGGATTATATATTTTGTAGAGTATGTCATCCTCCTTCATTTTTCCCAAACCATATTTCAGTTTCAATTCCTCCGCTTTTTCATAACTCACGCCCAATCCTTTTTGAAGCGCGTCCGTGAAGGTGATTCCTCCGACAGGAAGGCTGGAAGTGAAATAGGGCACTTGGTTTTTTGAAATGGCAAGGCTGGTCACGCTTTCTCCCAAGTCGACAATAACAACCGGCTTTTCGGAAAGATGATCGTCTCCGGTGAGACTGCGAATGGTCGCGATGATGTCCACTTCGACCGCCAGAATATCAAGGCCGGCGAGATTCATCGCCTCACTGTATTTGTCGATTATTTCCTTGGGGACGGCTGTCACGAGAATTTCATTGCTTTCCCCGCGCTCTTCAACAACTTGCCAGTCGAGATACACCCGATCGACGGCGATGGGAATATTGGCTTCAGTTTCCCACTTGATGGCTTCTCCCGCTTCATCTTTTCCCATTTTTGGAATTGAGATGGTCCGAATAAAGGCTTTGTTCTCCGGGACAGAAAAGACAACTGATTTGGTTTTTATCGGATGGGGCTTGGTGGATTTCAAAAGCTCTTTTATTTCTGCGGCAAGTGCTTCAACATCAATCACCTGGCCATCTTGTATGATTCCCCTTTTGAGATTTTTCATCCCGCAAGACAATATCCGGCATTTTCTTCCTGCCTCATCAAACATAAAAGCTTTGAGCGACCGATCCTCGGTTTCCAGCCCAAACCCTTTCGGCTTCATCCCAAGCAGATTGTGAAGCAATAGACTCATTATAATTAATTTATCCGTATATTCATATGCGTTCGTAATTCGTAGAGAATCAAAGTTCCTCCCACAAATCAATTTGATATTTATCACCGGTCGGAAAAAACGGCGGTGGGTAATACAAAAGATTGTTGTCAAAAATAATATTCCGGTTTGCGTATCCGGAAACCCGATTCCCGTCATCATCCACCCAAGAAAATCCGTACCGTCCATTGGTTACGAGCGCGCCAAAAACTGTAATGGTATTCCTCTTGTAGTATGTTGGTTCGCTGTTGGTGTAATAGTCCCTTCCCACCCGACCTCGCCTGGCAAGAACTGCAGCGTCAATTTCCAGATTGTCTTCGCTGTAAAGACCGACCGTAATGTTGTCTTGCGCCAAAAGACCGATGATATCGCGTCCGTCTTTGTTAGTATACAATATGTCGTTATTTATATAAATATCTTTGTCGTGCCCGGGCGGCTCTGGATCCCCGGAGGCATCCGAAAGGTCGGCGGACACCACCGTCAGGTGCTCATTGTCTATTCGGCCGTCTACCCACGCATGATTTTCCACGAATATAAGTCCATTTTCCGGAATGTTGTAGGAAATTGCGGGAGTCTCTTCCTGGATTTGATAACTTTTCGATCCATACGCGACAACCATCGACACGGAGATAGTGTCGTTTCCCTCGCCAGCCACCGGATTGAAGGTAATGTGGTATCCCCTCACCTTTTTGTTCTCCGTCCAGCATTCCCACACCTTCTTCCTATTGTGCGTCACCCAATCGCAATAAGTCATATTGACTTTATCCTGCCCGAGATAAAGACCTCCTTCTCCGGGCTGAGAATAATCTTTTGCAAGATTGAGATTGGCTATCACCGAACTGAAACTTTTTTCGGAAGTGGGATATTTTTTTCCAGCCAGAAATCTTTCCGATTCGGGAGGATTGTTCGTCCAAACCCCGTCGTGCCATCCTCGGACATCCGAATCATCACTGTAGTACGTCGCCGGCCAGGACGTCACAAGGTGATGCGCTATACCGTCAAATTGAACTCCGCCGTTTGAATGAATCATCCCAAAAACCTCTGTCCCGGGACCAAAACGGATATCACTGTTCCCCAGAACCACATATTCGCACCACGCCGGTTTCCGAAAACGAACTTGAATCACTCTCTGCACATTTGGCTGCTTGTATGTCCAGCCAGTCGCTTTCACAACAACAATCGACGAACCTGTGGGCGGCTTGGTTACTTCCAGTTTATATTTTCCAAGCGGATCTCCAGCCGGATCTTTTACCTCGGCTTCGTAGGGCGAATCGACGCCAGCCGGACTTCCGCCTTCCCAAAATTCATCCACTTCGCGGGCTGTTTTTCCTTCAACTTCGTGGGCCAGGTACCAGCGATACCAATAAATTCCCTCTTCCGCTGCGCCAAACGCCTGCTCCTGAGAAGCCGTCTTGCGGCTGCTTTTGTCCTGGGAAATGACAAAGGTCGCCAAACCCAAAAGAATTGTCGCCCCCACCGCGGCAATAATGACAATAAAAATCAAAACCGACCCTTGGCTTTTGTTTATTTTTAGATTGTCCGTCCCGCTTCGCGGGACACTAAACTTTTTCATTTTTAGTTTTTCACTTTTAGTTTATCTTACCAGTTATCTTTCAAATTGCGCAGTTCCACAAACGATTCAAGGCGCACATTGTCCGGGGATCGGTTCGGGTCAAGGTTGTAATATATATCGATTTTCACAAGTCGAATGTCGCTGACAGGAGAAATGGGCGTGCCAAGCGGATTATTTTCCTGGTCAGCCGGATAATTAGTGTTATAAAAATAAAATAGCGGTTGGATGGTGGTGTTCACCACGTGTTCTGCGATGATTGAAACTGTTTCGTCTCCAGCAGGATAGCTCGGCGGAGTGCCGCTCGGATCGGCGATACCTTTTTTGATCGTATTTCCTTCCAAGTAATAATGAACTCTCTCCGTCTGGCCGTCATGGTCCAGATCTGTATAGGCCGTGAAACTGAAATCATCAGCTTGATCAATCGGATATGACCCGGCATCGGACTGGCGCACTCCCCGCATTTCTTCGAGAATTATTTTGAGGCTGTGGCGGACGGCATTCGTCGACATTCCCTGTTCCATCGCAAAACCGTAGCGTTTATAGATCTGGGACAAAAGAAAAACAGAACTGGACATAATGAGAATAAAAATGAACATTGCGATCAGCAATTCAATCAAAGTCATTCCGGAATTTTTTCCAAATTTTTTCTGCGGCATTATGTTTGCGGCAATAATGTTAGCGGAATTGTTGTTTGAACAAGTTTATCAATAGTGACTGTGCCTGAATAGCTACCATATCCGGGAGCGGAAATTTCGATATTGTAAAGTCCCCCAGTCATCACCACCGGCGGATCAAGATTAGGCGGGAAATACACCCTTCCTGAATCTCCGGTCATTAGCGTCTGGTCAAAATCAGTTCCATTATATATATGGACGCTCGCACCTTTGATCATTTCGGTGGTCGCCGAGTTTTTCACGTTCACGATGAGAGAATTTAGCAAGTTATTGACAATAAGCAAAGAAACACTGAGATCTTGCCCGGGAGCAAGAGAAAATGGCAGAAGCGGAGCCTCTGTTCCAACCAGGGTATATCCCGACTCCGTGAAATTTACGACATAATTACCTGGCGACATATTTTCAAGCTGCTTTGTGGAATCTAATCCCGTGGACAGATCCTGTTCACAGCTATAAACAGTTTGCTGAGGAACATCCTTCGTCATTCCAAGAATTCTTCCTCCTTGAATATGAAAATGCATATTCGGAATAAGATTTCCATTGAGATCCTCTGAAACAATATTGATTGTCCCGACTTTATCCAAGATAATCGATTTGCTGTTCAAGGTGCCTTCGTCAACGGATCCATGCACATCCGTGGGCTCATAAGCGGTTCCCGGGTACGGCGCCATTGTGGATACGGTTTCGTAGGCGCTTTTTGAAACGCTGATTTCGTACTTTTGACTGCTCGCTGGCATCCCTGCCATTAAAATACTTCCGGTCGAATCCGTCTGGGTGGTGATATCAATATGCGGAGTCACCGCATTGTTCACAATATGCGCATCCGCTTCGGAAATACCCTGCCCCGTGCTGTCTATTACGTTCAGCACAAAAGTTCCGCCGCCGCTTTCGTTTTCAACTCCGTCCGGAACAAAACGAGAAACCAATATTACTCCGTGGCCCTGCGCGATTCCGGACCAAGTCACTTCAACTCTTGCCTCTTTGTAATCCCTGGAAACCGTATCGTCTGGGCTTCCTCCCGCCACTCCGTCCAAAGGGTCATCGACATATATTATCGTCGTCCGCACATCGAATTTTTGGTTGCTTCTGACTACCGTTTCATTTTGGAGCAAGCTCCCGCTCGGCACCCCACCTTCGGTTCCCACCTGGTTATAGGGAAGATTGCGGATTATTTCCATTTTTTCGTTCGCTAATTCCGTCGCCGCCACTCTGTGTTTTGATTGAGCCACTGATTTCAGCCCCGCTGAGAAAGAACTGTACATCGTTACTGTCACGACGGAAAAAATAAAAACTGCCGCCACGACTTCTAGGATGGAAAACCCTTTTTTAAAATACTTTATCGCACAGCGATTCCGAAATTTTGATTTTTTCAGCCAGAGGCTGATCCGCCTTTGGCGGAGATTTTTGATTTTTGATTTCTCCATTACATTTGATCCATAATCGAATACATCGGCAAAATCATCGAAACCGCGAAAAATCCGACTGCCACGCCGATAATCACCATCAGAACCGGTTCAATAATCGAGGAAAGATTTTTCGTCATCTGGTCTATTTCTTCCTCATAAAACGAGGCGAGATTGGTCAAAACATCGGCTGTTTTTCCGGTTTCTTCGCCCACTTCCGTCATTTGAACCGTGAGGATCGGAAAGAGCTTGGGAAACTTCGCGAGTTCTTCGTTGAGCGTTTTTCCTTTTTGAACTCCTTCGCCAATTTTGAGAAAGGCATTTTTATAAAGATCATTCGTCAGTGTCCGGGAAATTATTTTCAGCGACTCAACCACTGACACGCCGCTCTTGGTAAGGGAACTGTATATTCTCGCGAAACGGGCGTTGTTGACTTTGATCATCATATTTTTGATCACCGGAGCCTTGGCAAAAATAGCGCTGGATGTTTTTTTCCCAAAAGACGACTTGAAAAAAACAATGATCACCGCCACAATTCCGACAATAATCAGCCCGACCAACAGTTGGTGCGCTGCCATATAACCGCTGACCGCGATAATCATGCGAGTGGAAAAAGGAAGGGTGG
>JAQUQQ010000057.1 GCA_028716005.1 Candidatus Moraniibacteriota bacterium
CCTGATTATGGGCAATCCGGTATATCCAGGAAGAAAATTTCAGCTTTTGATCGAAATCATTGAGATTCCGGTATACTTTCACGAAAACATCCTGCAAAAGGTCCTCCGCGTCCTCCTGCGTTGCTGCCGATATCCGCCGGATATACCGCATCAGCTTCGGCTCGTATCTTTCCACGAGACACGCAAAATAATCCTGATTCTTGAGCGTCAGGGCGACCATTTCCTCATCGGTTTTTTCTCGACAATTTTCCTTCTCTATCATTCCAATCCAAAAATTAAACGTGGATTATGACCTAAACCGTTTTATTATAAAGTATATTTTTCTATATATCAAGCTCCCCCACTCTTTCCCAATTTCGCTCGTCCAGCACTACCAAGCTATTTTCCCCGATTACATACAAATAATCATTGATGTATACCGCCCGCTTGACCGCCGTTTCGGAAACGGTTTTGACAAGACTCAAACTATCGCCGGCATATGAGAAAATATACCCCCCCTTCGATCCCGGCAAAAAGAAGATTTCGTGTTTTTGGTCGAGAAGAAACGCATGGTGAGTTTGGGAAACTTCAGACCAATATTCATCCAGATTATATTTCGCGATTTCGGTCGGGTCGGCCGGGTCACTCACATCAAAGAGCGAAACTTTCACTTTGTTATTTTCTTCTCCTATCCCGAGGATTTTGTCTTTCGTGATCGGGTGCAAATACGAAGAATAACCCGGAATTTTGAGTTCCCCTTTTTTCTCCGGATTCATCGGATCAGAGAGATCCAGAACAAAAAATGGATCAACTTGTTTGAACGTGACGACATAACCTTTGTCTTCAATGAACCGCACGGAATAAATTTGCTCGCCTTTGCCGAGATCAATCACCGAGCCTTCGATTTTCATATTGTCTCCCAGGATATAGACATCGTTCGCTGTTTCGTTCGCTCGGGCCGGACTGAACCCCCAGCCAAAGAAATTTTGCCCGACGGTTGTGGCTGCGCGCAAATCGCCCTTGTATTCATCGAGCGAAAACTGGTTCAAAAGTTTTCCCGGAACGGTTCCAATCGTGTCAACGTTCAAATTGTCGGCGCTGATTTTCACAATTCCGGTGCTGTCGAGTTCGCGCCGGTGGCGCGCGAAAAAATCCGTCATCTTGTTTCCGATTTCATTCTCCATTTTCATCCGATCATCGCTTGAAAAAGAGCTTTGATACCTTTCGACCAGATTCCATATTTCTGTCTGTTTGGCGGAGCTGGAAATATCATATCCCTCGAGTTTCTGAAGTTTTTCGGAAAACCAGTCGGGAACCAGATTTTTGTTTTCAGAGAAAAACAAGTTGAGTATTTTCACCTGGTCGCCGGGATAATAGTAGGTGACATAGAGCGAATTTTCGGACATATAAACGACCGAGGAGGTGTAGTCGCTTGACCCGACGAAAGAAATATCTTTTTCAATCGCGCCCGTCGCCGGATTCACAATCATGGCGGTATAAGTCGCGTCAGCCGGAACAATCGCCGTCGGATGATAAATTTCGTTGCATTTTATTTTGAAAGGACGGCCTTGGACAATGAGGGGCTCCATGGCACAGAATTTGTTTTCGTCAATGATATCTGTTTTTGTCGCGAGATATATTTTTCCCTTATACAGCCTTGCGCCGGCGATGGAAACCGCTTCTTTCATTTCAATATTCCAAAGTTCCTTCGGATTCTTCGGGTCTGAAACGTCAAAGCCGAATATTTTGTTCGCGTCTTTCGCCCAATAGTATCTTTGTGAAGGAATAACGATCAATATATTTCCCGCAAGAAGCAAATCCCCGCTTTTATTGATCTTATAATCCACTGCCAAATCATCCGGGGGGTATGCCTTGATCGTTTTTGTCCCGCCCGTCTCGCGGAGCGGCATGAGCCCCTGTGCTTCATCCGGCCTTCCCACTGTGTCGTCAAGCGGCATGATTTCCGGCCTGGGAACGGAAAAAAATATTTCTTTTCCGTCCGTTTTCACCGCGTCCGGCTCGTCAATCCCTGCTACCTGGACATTCGTTTCCGAAACCCGGGCAGGCGCGGCGCTTATCGGCCCGCCTATCGCGTTGTCGCTCTTCGCGCTCATCTCCATGAGGCCCGGCCCGCCAGCGCCGCGACCACCGCTATAATATCCGGACTCGCTTCGCGATTTTGTGATATAATCTTTGAAGTCCTGCTCGGACAAGAATTTTTTTATTTCCGTCACTTTTTCCCTGTCTATTCCCGCCGGTTTTGTTCCGGCCGGCGCGATCGGCTTTTCCTTCTGGTTTTTTTGGAAAACGAAAACGAGTCCCGCGACCAGCGCGACCGCCGCCAAAACCGCCCAGATATATTTGGGATTTGTTTCTTTGTTTGTTTTTTCGTCCATTTTGTTTTGGATTAGGATTTACAAGATTCTTCTGCTATTATCGCACAAAATCCCTTGCTTCGCCAGAAAAAATTTCCTATAATGCTAAAAATGCTTTATTCAAAGCCTATCCTGCATACCGATTGACACTCGGGAGGAAAATTGATATAATAGGTGGTTCCCAAAATTTTGGCAACAAAGCGGAAAATTCCGCTTAGTCCCTATAAATAGAGGTGAAACATGGGATTCGAAAACAAATTGCGCGATGGAGAAATCCAACTCGTAGGTCCGGAACATGTCCAAGCAGTCCACAATATCCCAGACGGATCTCTTTGGGCAAACCCGGAAGCGACGGTTACCTTTTTAGACTGCCTAAACTTCAGAAGGAGGCAGCTGAAAAAAACCGCCGCATTATTTGAAAAATCCCGGCTTCTTCGCCAATCGCCGGGAATTGAAAACAGTCAGTAAGCACCTTTTTCCGCCAGCCCACCTTTGGCAAAACCGCCATCCCTCGGGCTTAACCTTCGCTAAGGTTCGACCTTAGCGAATCTCTACCAACATTCAATGTCGGTAGAGGCTATTTGCAAAAAATACAACAAACAAAAATAGCAAATACTCTGATACTTCGATGTAATAGAACATTTGCAAATTTAGTGCCCGAAAGAAAAGTTTTCTGCTCTCTTATTTTTTATATCTTCTTTTTTTTCCTCACCCCTTTGAAAGGTTTTTTGTCCGCTTTTTGGTCCATGAAGCGGCCGGTTTGTTTTTTTCTCTTTGTCCAGCGTTTGTTTTGGGGACTCCAGACCTGGTCGCGCTTTTTCACCGCACCAGTCCGAGTGACATTTTTGGCCATCGAATATTTTTATAAAATTTATAACTGTTATAATAGATATTTTTCAAATCATTGGCAAACCGTCTCGAGACTGCACGGATCAATCCACCCCGAAAGCTCCGATTGGTTTTGGACATATCCTAAAATATTGACCGTGGTTCCTTTGTGCACTCCCAAATGCAGGTGTTTCCGCTCGCCACTGGTTTCCGCGCTATAGGCTTTTCCAAGGATTCCGATTTCCTCGCCTTTTGCCAATGCATCGCCGACTTTGTTTGTGATGCTGGACAATTTCAAATGGCCATATATCACGGTGATCGGCTGGCCATCGAGTTCGCAACTTTCAACCAAAACCCCGCCGTATCCGGTGGCGGTTTTTTTGACCGCGATTTTCCCGTCGCAAATAGCGCGCACCGAAACATCAGCGTTCGATTCCTCGGGAAAAATTTCAAAATCCGTTCCGGTGTGATATCCCCGAAAATGTTCCGGCTGAACCGGAGAATTTTGCGGCGTGACAAAAATACCAAACGGTTTTTTGGTCACCCGCTCACCGGCCCGGTCTAGCGGCGAACCGAAAACCGGCGTCGGAGCGGCTTGATCTTTTTGTCCAGACGTTATCTGACTAGTGACGATATCCTTTACTTTGCTTGGCAGATTATTTTCGACAACCGTTTGCTTGATAGAAACAATAATCCAGAGATTATAGATTATTACTGCCGCAAAGAAAAATATCACGAAGGCAAGAATGATTATTTTCTTGTTCATGGGAATAATTATACCTCAAAAAAAGAAAGTCCCCCAGCCAACGGTTGGAAGACTCTTGAAAGAACTGCCCGCAAAGGATTCAGCACACGTATCTTATTCCGAGTTTATCGAGAACTTCTTTGTTCACCGGTTTCCCGTCCTCGCCGCAATTGAATCTTTTCTCAAAAATTTCTTGCGAGGGAATAAAGGTCTCGGTTTCCTTGCCCCCTTTTATATTTCTTACTATGACCGATATATGCATGCTGTTTATCATATTTTTGAACCTCGTTCCTTTGCAATTTTTATTTCCCTCCATTTTCCTGCTGTCTTTTAATACGAAACCAAAACGAAAAAATTTCCCTGAAGAACAAGGGAATAATTCATGTTTTTTTATCCATATCATGAAATAAAAGGCTAGTTTCTTTTGTTAAACGCCAAAACAGCCGCTGAAATCATGACTGCGGAAAATACGAGAAGATAAAACGCGTTCACGGCCTGCGAATGCAAAACTATCCGGGCGAGTTCACCCGCGCTGATTTGGTTTGAAAGCATTATACCCCGAAGCGCGTCAACTCCGTATGTCAAAGGATTGATGACGGAAAGCGCTTTCATCCAGACCGGAACCGCCGTCAGGGGAAAAAACGCGCCCGAAAGAAAAAACATCGGAAAAACAAGCAAATTCATGACCAGCCCGAAACTTTCGAGACTCTTGAGAAGCGAAGCAATCAGAAGTCCGAGACCGGAAATGGCAAAAGCAAGAATGAGCATGAAGACGATCAGTTTGGGAATCAAAGCAGGGTGAAGTGAAATTCCGATCACCGGCGCGAGAATCAAAAGCAAAAGAGCCTGGGTCGACGCAACGGTCGTGGCTCCCAAAGTTTTTCCAAGAGCGATTGAAGTCCTTGAAATGGGCGCCACCAGAATTTCTTTCAGAAATCCGAATTCCCGGTCCCAAACCGTGGAAATGGTTGAAAAGAAAGCCACCCCCATGACATTCATGGCAATGATTCCCGGATACATAAATTTCAAAAAATCGATTCCCAAACTGCTCGAGGCAAGCGCCGAGCGCAGTCCTGTTCCGAAAATCGCCAGAAACATGAGCGGCTGAATGACTGTCGTCACAATCCGCGCCTTGTCCCGCCAGTAGCGGATCAATTCCCTTTCCCAAATTGTATAAATGGCTGAAAAATTTAGCATCGAAGAATTAGATAAAATGTTATGACCTGCCTCTCAATCTTGCTTGTTGCCGAAAAGAATCTTTTTCTGACGCGTGCTGTTCTCTGATTCTTTTTCCGGTTAGCTTCAAAAATACGTCATCGAGCGTTGGCCGCCTCATTTCAATTGATTTTATTTTGGAATCAAGGTCGTTGAAAAGACGCGGCATGAAGGTGTCGGCGTCTGCAACCTCGATTTGGAGCATTTCGTCCTCTTCTTTGGCGGCGATATTATATCTATTTTTGAGCTCTCCTTTGAGTTTTTCCCTTTCCTCGCTTTGCATGACGATTATGTCTCCGCCCACCTTTTTTTTGAGATTTTCCGGGGTGTCAAGCGCCACGATTTTTCCCCGGTCAATGATGGCAATCCGGTCGCAATAATCGGCTTCATTCATATAGTGAGTCGTCATGAAAATTGTCATCCCCTTTTCTTTTTTCAGCTTAAGAATATATTCCCAGAGATGCGCCCGCGTCTGCGGATCAAGACCGATTGTCGGCTCATCAAGAAATAGAACCGCCGGATAGTGAATGAGCCCTCGGGCAATCTCGAGGCGCCTTTTCATTCCGCCCGAATATGTCTTCACGATATCGCGGCACCGGTCTTTGAGCTCGACGAGTTCCAAGACTTCGTCAATTCTTTTTTTGTAGTCGGCGGCCGAAACTCCATAAAGCCGCGCGTGAAAACGCAAATTTTCCTCCGCTGTCAGCCGGTCATCGAGAGACGGATCCTGAAAAACCAGTCCAATCGATTTTCGGACATCGTTTTTGTCTCCGGAAATGCTGAAATTGTTTATTATCGCGTCGCCTGAAGTCGGCTCAAGAAGCGTTGCCAGCATGCTGATGGTCGTTGATTTTCCCGCCCCGTTCGGCCCCAGAAAACCGAAAATTTCGCCTTTTTTGACATCAAAAGAAATTCCGTCCACCGCCGTGACCGAATCGAATTTTTTCTTCAGTT
>JAQUQQ010000058.1 GCA_028716005.1 Candidatus Moraniibacteriota bacterium
GTCAAAAGCTCGTACGCTTTTTTATATTCGAGCCATTTATAATCAATATGCTCGCGGGATAATATTATCCTTTTTGTTTTGGTTTCAAAAATATAATATGTCACTACTTTGAAAATATTCAGTCCTTTTTTCTTTTTTTTGCGATTTTTCTTTTCTTCGCCTTTAGCCCGATAGAAAAAAGAAGTCCAAGTGAAAAAACCGGAAATATTTTTGACTCTGCCAATCCCCGCTTCTTCTTTAATTTCTCTTTTGATGGTTTCGAGTTGGGTCTCGCCCTTTTTAATACGTCCTTTTGGCAAATCCCAATAATCCCCTTTGGCAATGTAGCCTTTGGGATATTTTATAACCGGCGCCCTTTTGAGAAGCAGATATGTATTTTTCTTTTTCTCCCGCCGGAACACCACCGCCCCGACGGAACGTTCAAAAGACATAGCCTGATTTTAACACATCTCACCGATCTTCCCAATTCTCTGACAAATAAAAAAGCCCGCCGGCGCTTCCCCGAAGGGTCGCGCAGTCGAGCTATCCATGCACATCAATTTTGGGCAAGATATTCAATGGCCGCCATAATAATCAGCCATGACAGAATTGCCAAGACGTAAGTGAATGGTTTCACAGAACACCTGACGATAGTTTGCCTCAAATTTTCGAACAAACTTCCTCCTTCGCCGGCATTTTCCGGCTTATATCCCCAATTTTGGAAAAAAGCACCGCACAGCCAACAGAGCTGCCGAGATAATCACGGCGAAAGTCGCTGCGGCCATATAGGCCCCTTTATTCGTCCTCCAAAATCCAGATTCTTTATTATCCATTTTAAAGTCCTTTTTTATTTATATTCAATTCACCGCCGCTGCGGATTATATACTATATAACTAAATGATATATATGTCAAGTTTCGAAGAATAAAAGAATGGGGCGGCCCGAAGGTCGCCCCTTGCCATTCCCGCCGAGCCTATCTCCCTCCGGAGAAAAGTTCAACGGGCCTGGATGATGCCCAGGATGAAGCCCTTACTTCAATAGCTTTTTTTCGCCATAGTCGAAGGCCTCGCCCACCGCAATGCCCCCGACGGCGCTGACCACCCCGGTGGTGATAGCCATCTCGGGAACCGTCATGCCCAGGACCGGCGCCACAATGCCAGTGGACGCGGCAACCGGAGGAATCACGTTGGCTGCCATTTCCGCCATCTGAGCCACCGGGCCGCGTTGCTTGGCTCTCTCGCCCAGGTAGTTGAGCTTGCTGGGGTCCATTTTCACCGGGTTCGCCGTGAAGCCGGTGAAAAATTCGGTGGCCACACCCACGGGATAATAGAGCAGCTGGCTTTTGGCCGTATTGACCGCCCGGGAAACCCGGGAGATGGGATTTTCGAGGGGAGAGTTTGTGACATACTTAAAGCCTTCCCCCAGGGCCATCAGGCCGGTGCCGACAGTCGTAAAAGGTGCCAAAATCAAAGTCTTCACGGGCCCGGGTAGCCCGCCCTCGCTCGCCGCCGGCTTAACCGCCAGGGCCCGAGCCGCCGCTTGCCGTTCCAGGTCAGCTTTGGCATACTTTTCGGCAATCTCTTTTTTTTCCGCCACTGCCCGCTGGTTAGCCGCGACACTTCTCGCCTTGGCCGCCGCCATCTTGGCATCCTGATCGGGGAACTGTCCCGCCCAGGCCGCGCCGACGCCCAACATCGCCATTACCATAATCATGATCAGCCCGCGTAACCACATCGATTTCCGCTTCATGCCACTTCCTCCCTTTTTTGCCTTTTCGGCAGAAAATTCCTCCCCTAGGGGAGGCATAAAATTGTGAATACTCCTATTGCTCAAAAAATAGCACCTCTCAAAATCTTGTCAATAGAAGAAAATTATTAAAATCAAATATTGACAATATGTAAAGTTTATTTTTTTGTAAAAAAAGTATAGCCAAAAATAAATTTTTAGAATAGAATAGAAAAAAGAAATTTTTCTACTAATTCTCTTGATTGGGAGGAAACCTGGATGAAGCGACAAAAACGAAATTTTTCTTTGATTCTTGCGGCTCTTTTTATCTTTTCCGTCTTTGCTTCCGGCTGTGCGACAACTGACACCGCCAGCCGCAGTGCGGGAAGAGGGGCCATCCTCGGAACACTCATCGGCGCTGGCCTCGGAGCCGCCATAGGAGCAGCAACCGGCGCTCCTGGGCTCGGAGCTGCCATAGGTGCCGGGGCGGGCGCCCTTGTCGGAACATCGGCGGGATACGCTGTCGGCCAAAGAGAAAAGGATATGCGGGCGCAGGGGCAATATTCCCCTCCGATTCCGGATTATATCCAATCTTCCGGCCCGCCGCAGTGGAACGGCAGCGTCTGGGTGATTCAGGATAGGCAGGGAAACACCCTGTGGTGGAATGAACAGCAGGAGCGGTGGCAGTTTTAACCTTTTTTTCTTTTAGAAAAACCAAACGGAGCCCTCACCGGCTCCGTGTTTTTTTGCCTAAATCCCATTCCTAAAGCCGAGCTTTAGGAATATGCAAAAATTTCAAAAGTTCTTCCGCATTCATGCAATTCACGACATCTTTTTTTGTCGCCCAGCCCCGCCGCGCCTGCGCGATGCCAAGATCCAGATTATGCAATTGGTTTTTGCTGTGTGAATCGGTGCCAAGTGAAAGTTTCACGCCGTGTTCAATCGCCCGCCGGATATTGAGATCATTCAAATCCAATCTGTCCGGATAGGAATTTATCTCAAGAATGGTTTTTGTTCTCGCCGCCGCGCGGAAAATTTCTTCGAGGTCAAGCTCATATCCCGATCTTTTGTGAATCACCCGCCCCGTCGGATGCGATATGATATCCACGTGCGGATTTTCCATCGCCCGGATCAATCTTTTTGTCATATCGGCGCGAGACATTTTGAAGTTTGAGTGGATTGAGCCAAGCACGACATCAAATTTCGCGAGATACTTGTCAGGAAGCGCGATTGTCCCGTCAGGATTGATATCCACCTCGCAGCCTTTGAGAATCTTTATTTTCTTGATTTTCTTGTTCAATTTTTCAATTTCCCGCCACTGCCGTTCAATCGTCGCGACGTCCATTGCTCCCGCGATTTTGAGATGCCCCACGTGATCCGTGATGGCGATATATTTTCTTCCCAGCTTTTGGGCCACTTCGGCCATTTCTTCGACCGTGTGCGCCCCGTCGGAATATGTCGTGTGCATTTGGAGATCCCCCAGCACTTCGGCATATTCCACGATTTTGGGAAGCTTATGCGCAAGCGCCAGCTCAATCTCGCCCCGATTTTCCCGCATCTCTGGCGCCATCCAGTCGAGACCGAGCTTTTTGTATATTTCTTCTTCAGTCTTTCCGGCTAAATATTTATCATTTTTATCAAACAACCCATATTCATTCAATTTCCATCCTTGCCTAATCGCGATTTTCCTGAGTTCGATGTTATGGTCTTTTGAGCCGGTGAAATACTGGAGCGCCGCGCCGAATGATTTTTCCGGAACGACCCGCAAATCGGCGTCAATTCCAATGTCGAGCCGCACCATTGATTTTGTGTCGCCCCGGGCAATGATTTTTTCCACGTTCGGCATCGAGCAAAAATATTCCATAATCGCGCGCGAGTTTTTTGCTTGCCCGCCTTGCTTCGCGTCGCGATGCGGGCGGGCCACGGCCAGAATATCAATGTCGCCAATCGTTTCCCTTCGCCGCCGGAACGAACCGCAGGCCAAAACATTTTGGACGCCGGGCGCGGAAGCGAGCTCGCGTTCCATTTTCAAAACAATAGGGGAGACGAAGCCAAGCAAAAACCGGCCCCGATGCTCGCGGGAAAGCGCGATCGAGCGCAAAATATTCTCTTCCGATTTTTGTCCAAAGCGGGGGAGTGATCGCACCTTCCCTGCCCGGGCCGCTTTTTCAAGGTCGCGGATATTTTTGACACCCAGGTTTTTGTATAAAGCCAGAAGCATTTTCGGCCCGACGCCTTCAACGGAAGAGAAGCTGTCGAGGTCAATCGGGGCATCATGCTTCAATTTTTCAAAATTCTTGATCTTCCCTGTTTTTACGTATTCCTCAATATGCTCGGCCATCCCCTTTCCTACGCCTTCAATTGCCATAAGCCCTTTCAGCCCACCCTTTTTATATATATCTTCAAGATCATCCTCCATTGACTCAATGAGCCGCGCCGCTTTTTCATAAGCCCGCGGCCGGAACTGGTCGTCTTTCATTGTGTAGAGTTCAGCCATTTGATAGAAAATTTTGGCGATTTTGAGGTTGAGCATAATTTTATGATATATCATTCGGACAAAAAGAAAAGGGCGTCCTCCCGGCCGCCCGAAACACTTGAGTTTCCTGCCCCCTACAGACAGGACACGAAATCCATTGGACACTGATCATCCGGCACCAGGACTCTTTTGATGCTAAATGGCGGAGCCGACGGAAATCCAGCTTTCAGCCATTTTTCAAAAGCCTCCTTGTTTTCCACTGCCGGACATTCCGCGGTTCCGCGGAGGCCGCAGGATATGCCCTTGCGTTCCACCCCGTTGATCTCACAGCCCCAGATTCTCTTGCACGGGCATCCGCAAACTTGCAGCGTCAACGGTTGTTCCTCACCGATGACTTGATAGTCCCCGAACAGATCCGGCATGGCGGCTTCCTGCTTTCGTGCTAACGCCCCAAAACCGAGAATGCCTAAGATTTTCATCGCTCCTCCTTCAGCCTAAAGATGATTCGCGGGGTAATTTTCCCCGAGTCAACCATTTTGCTATATCCCATATTACACAGATCCCGTAAAAAGAAAAGGGCAGCCCTCCTGGCCACCCCAGCGTAATTCTAGTTTGATTTTTCTCTAAACAATACTTTGCGGGACAGTTGCCTCCCTACTTTTTTTCGGATGGCTTTTTCTTTTCCGTCCGGCAACCGTTGCAGATCACAAATTCTACCCTATAATAATTCCGTATTTCGGGATAGATTTTGGCATATGCCTCGAATTTATCGATCGTGGCAAATCTTGGTCTATCCTCGCACGTTTTGTAATCCTTACATCTGCTGCTTTTGCATTGACGGCCGGGATGATTTTCGATGAGCGGGGTGCAGCTTTGCAAAACCCCGCAACCCCTTCTTTTCGGACAGAAATAAAGAACTACCTTTTTTCGCATGTGCTACCTCCGCAAATTGGGTTTAACTACCAGCTTTATATCATATTCCAAGACAAAAAGTCAACCCCAAATTCCCCTGATTTCCTTTATATAAGCAACTATCAGCTTTTCCCCGCTTTTCTGGCTTCTTCAAAAATGAAAACAGCGAGCGTCGCGCCAGCAACCACCATCCAGTCCCAAAAATCAATCGGGGACATATGAAGATATTTCTGGAAAAAGGGAACGTGCATGAAGGCGAGAAGCATTCCGGCGGAAACGAAAATCGCGCCAATGAGCCACCTATTCTTGAAAAATCCGATTTTGAAGACGGACAATTTTTCGCTCCTCGCCTGCATCAGGTTTGCCATCTGCGTCATCGCGAGAACGGCATAAGTCGCCGCCGTTGATTTGATATAGAGCGCCGAGCCAAAATCAATTTTTTCACCGAAATCCCAGCCGCCTCGTTTCATCGACCAGAGAAAAGCGATTACCGCGCCCGTCGCCATGATGAGACCAACATAGACCAACCGCCCAAAACCAAAGCTCCCGATGAGCCGCTCTTTTGGATCGAATGGCTTTCGTTTCATGTTCCCAGCTTCGGCCGGCTCCACCCCGAGGGCGAGCGACGGGAAAACATCCGTCCCAAGGTCAATCGCGAGGATTTGGACGGCGGTGATCGGAGACGGAATCGCGAGAAGTGTTCCAAAAATTACGGTTAGAAATTCACTGGCGTTCGACGAAAAAACATAATAGACAAACTTCCGGATATTTTGATATATCGTCCGCCCTTCTTTTATTCCCGCGACAATTGAAGCGAAATCATCATCAAGAAGAATCATGTCCGAAGCTTCTTTCGAGACATCCGTCCCGATTTTCCCCATAGCGACGCCGATGTCCGCTTTTTTCAGCGCCGGCGCGTCATTCACGCCGTCGCCCGTCATAGC
>JAQUQQ010000059.1 GCA_028716005.1 Candidatus Moraniibacteriota bacterium
ATATAATCATACTCTGTCCGAATTTGGCGCAGAACATTATAGAGCCGGTATTCACGGTTTTCGAGATTCACGAGTTCAATTGTCGCGCCGGCCAGATCCCGATTGGACGGCAGGAGGCTGTGCCCGAAAGTTTGGAGCTTTATGATATGCGGCGAGGGATGTTCGCCCAAGACCATGCTGTGATAGAGGCTTTTTTTGATTGTCCGCGGATCAACACCAAGGCCGCTTGTCGCGTTGGCTTGCGGATCAAGATCAACCAGCAGCACAAATTTTCCCGCTTGCGCAAGCGAAACGGACAAATTCACAGCTGTCGTGGTTTTTCCAACCCCGCCTTTTTGATTGACGAGAGAGATTATTTTGGCCATGTCTTTGTTAATTATACTATATTCGTTGACATTCGGCTACCATTAATTTAAAGTGAAATAGGCCGAAATTTGCCTCGGTGGCGGAATTGGCAGACGCGCACGACTCAAAATCGTGTGGACTTACGTCCATGAGAGTTCGATTCTCTCCCGAGGCACAAACAAAAACAGCAGCTTGGAAGACCAATGCTGTTTTAAAATACATAAGAAACTGTCCTCAAGATGAAATTGAAAATTCGGGATTTTTATTTTCCGATTTTTTTGCGTATTTCAGGATTTTCTCTTTCGCCAGTTCGATCGCTTTTCTATTTTTTCCGCGAACCAGCGCCAGCGGACCGGGAATGTTTTTGAGCTCGAGAAGCGTGTCCCCTCTTTCGGCCAGTTTTTTGAGCGCGATATTTTCCACGTGGTTGCGGCCGAGAATAATTTTTTCCGACCCTTTCCAGAAATGCCGGCCGAGGCGCAAAAGTTTCAAATCTCTTTCTTCAATCGTTTTCGCTTTCTCAATCAGTTCACGGAGTTTTTTTGAATATTCTTTGTCCGTCAGAATACATCCTCCAGCAGGCGAAGGATAATTTTTCACGCCGAATTTTTTTGCGAGCTCGATCTGCTCTTTGCGTCCTCGGCCTGAAATGCCGAGCAATTTTCCTCGGTCAACCACTCCCGTTTTTTCCATTTCCGTTTCCGGAAGAGATTTGGCTGAAAGCGGCCGCAATATTTCTCTGACAAGTCCCGCTTCCCGCTCGATCAGCTTCAGCGCCTCAATATTTTGCGACATGGGACGCTGGCCCAACACTTCGCCCGTCGCAATAATATCGAATTTTTCACGCGCCGCGATTTTTTTTGCTTTTTTCAACATCAGAAGATGGCAATCAACGCATGGATTCATTCCGGCGCCATGCCCAAAACAAGGTTGTCTCACAATCTCGAAATGCTTTTTGGAAAAATCTTTTGTTAATATTTTTATTTTATTTTCCTCGGCTGATTTTTTCGCTTGCTCGGCGTCAAAAAAATAGCTCACGAATGTGAGCGCCGTTGCCTCGATTCCCTGACGCGCCAGAATTTTCGCGGCGAGAATCGAGTCCAGACCGCCGGAAAAAAGGAGAAGGGCTTTTTTTCTTGATTGATTTATTTTCACAAAATAGCGCTTTTGCTAATTACCCGGAATATTCGGAGGCTGATCCCCTGCGGGAGGCTCGCTGCGAACGCCGGAAGTGAGGTTGGCCACTTCGATTATTTTTCCGCTCGACGGCCGGTAGAGGATGGCTTTCTTGGCTTTTGGATAAACCAAAACCTTGTCTCCGTTTTTGGCATTCAAAAAAAACTGCTGGCCTTTGAGCTTCTCCTGATCGCTCACTGTCGCCAAAGTCGGGGTTTCTTCTTGAGGAAGCTCCATGAATTTTCCAATCCGTCCCGTGATTGCTTTTATTTCCTTTTGGGAAGCCACATTCGGATCATTTTGATTTTTCAAAAATTGGAAAGTTGCGAAATAAAAAACCCCCACTAGCGCCAAAAACACGAGAAAGGCCATGAGCATCGACTTATAGGGAATGGCATAGCCCTTGATGACGATTCTTTTTCCAAGCCATATTGAAAATTGCGAATTGATATTTCTGAAGGTTTGCGTCCGTTTTCCGGCCGTTTTTCTCATATCCATAAGCTAAGGAGAAGAATTATTTCCCGGCGTATTGTTCGGCAACGCGTTCTGGGAAGCGTTCGCTGCTGGCGGGAGTGATGACGAATCTGTTGACTGCCCAATGATTCCCATAATCGAATCAGACGATTTTGATTTGTCCGCGCCGACACTTAGTCCGCTATCCCCTTTTTGGGAGTCATTTGAATTTCTGTCTTTCGCTTCTTTTTTGAAAACATTTGGATCTTGGACCGCCAGAGCGTGCCAGGAAAAAGGAATGTCGGACAATGCCTCGGAGTCCATCATAATTTCAAATCCTTCCGGAGTGACATTTGTCACGACATATTTGAGATCAGTGATGAGCAGCAAATCTTCCGCCGCTTTCCGCACTTCAGGATCGTCGTATTGCTGGACGGAAAGAGACGCCGTGACCACTGGAGTGTCTTTGTATTTTTTCCCGAACTGGACTTCGACACTTTGGTTTCCTTTTTTGATTATAGCGTAGCCGGCCGTATCCTGATTAAAAACCGGCTGGCCCGCCACCTGAAAGCCATCGTCAAATTTCGCTTTTTTCGAAAATTCTGTGGAGTTCTTGAAGACGACCTCATCCAAAAACTTGGCCGCCAGCTTGAAAATCGTCGGCTGCCCGGAATCGTTTTTGGCAGTCGCCGCGCCTGCCACCAGTCCCCCTTGGGCTTCGAAATATTCAAAGGTGTCACTGTTTATTTTTTCCGGATCACCGGCAGAACCAGATTCCTGCACTGGTTGATTGGGCTCCGCAACCGGTTGGGAATCCGCGACTGTTTCTGGCAAGTTGCTTTTTTTGATGCCGAGATTCCCATTCGCGAGCAGTCCCCCATCTTGCAGCGCGCCAAGGAGTTGATCTGCCGAAACACTTATTTCTTCCGTCGCGCTAGCCGAATCCGGAACAACTGGAATCAGTTCTTGAGCCTTGGCACCAAATGACGCTTTTCCCGCTACAACAAAAAGAACCGCTATAAGCAGCCAGAATGATATTTCAAAATTCCTCCGTCCCCAGCGTTTTTTTGCGCTTCTTTGTTTCATTCCAAATTGGGTTTATTCTCCTCCGCAGAACATCACGTGTGCAAATCATGCGAAACGCGTGCAGATAATTCTGCTTCGGCGGATTCCGCTCCGCCTAATGGCAAAAGATACTGCACAAGTTTGTTTGCGGAGCTACATGTTTTGGGCTTACGGACGATATTTTGTTTTTATTTTGAAAATGGAGCAGTTCTTTGACAATTATATACTAGCTCCAAAATGATGGCAAGAGCCTATTTCGCCCGGAAAAAATACACCGCCATGATCAAGAGGGCCAGCGCCAGCCGATACCAGAAGAAAATAGCATAGCTCGCCCGCTCGACGAATTTCAAGAGATATTTTATGGCGAGATACCCGCTCACGGCCGCGGACAGCATCCCGATTATCAGAAAATTATCAAGGCCGTTTTGGATAAGATGCGGCAATTTGACGACCGCCGCCCCAAAGATTATCGGAGTGGAAAGCAAAAACGAAAACCGGGCCGCTGACTGGCGATTGAGACCCATCACGAGTCCGGTCGTGATCGTCGCTCCCGATCGCGACACTCCAGGAACAATCGCCACCGCTTGCGACAATCCAATCCAGAGGCTGTCAATCCATGTGATTTGATCCATTTTTTTTCTATGCGCGTGATATTTGTCGACAAGATACAAAACCAAACCGACAACGCTCAAGGTTATCGCGATCAAAATCGGCGAACGAAAAATTGTTTCGGCTTCGCTTTCCAAAAAATATCCAGCGAGGACCCCCGGAATGGTGGCGAGAATCAAAAAATATAAAATATTTTTTCCATAGATTTGAGATTTGAGATTTGGGATTTGGGATTTTAAAAGCGTGATTTTAAATATATATAACCAGTCACGATAAAAATACAAAACTACGGCGATAAGCGTCCCAAAGTGCAACGCCACATCAAACGAGAGTCCCGGATCCAGAAAATGGAAAAGCCACGGCGCGAGAATCAAATGCGCCGAACTCGAAATCGGAAGAAATTCTCCCGCGCCTTGGACAAGGCCTAAAATAACGGAATGAAAAATATTCATCGAAACAAAAGAATAAGAGAAACCGCCACGGCTGAAACCATAAAAATCACCGCTGCCCAGCCAAATATTTTTACCCACCCGGGATGTGTTTCTTCACCCATAATCTTCTTGTCATTCCCAACGATCATGATGGCAAAAAGAAGAGGCAAAGCAATAATTCCGTTTAAATATGCGGAATAATAGAGAGCCTTGATGGGATTCACCCCGATGAAATTGAGTCCCAGCCCGACCAGGATCGAAAGAGAAATTATCGCATAAAAACCTTTGGCTCTTGTAAATTTGAGTTCCAGTCCTTCGCGCCATTTCATCAGTTCTGAAATGGCATAGGCTCCCGATCCCGCCAGAATCGGAACAGCCAAGAGTCCCGTCCCGATGATTCCAAGCGCAAAGAGGAGATAGGCTAAATTTCCGGCAAACGGCCGGAGAGCCAGCGCCGCCTGTTCCGCCGAACCAATGTCCGTGATCCCATTTTTGAACAGAACTTGAGCCGTCGTGAGAACAATAAAAAAGAAAACTACATTCGCCAGAACCATTCCTGTTCCAACATCAGTGCGCATATGCCTGATCCGGTGATGGAGAAAATATTTTCCCGGTTTTGATTTTATCAATTTGTTTTCCTCGACTTCCTCGGAAGCTTGCCAGAAAAAAAGATAGGGTGTGATGGAAGTTCCAAAAATAGCAATGAGAGCAAAAATATATTTTTCATTAAACTCAATGCTTGGGATGAAAGCATTTTGGAAAACTTCCCGCCAATTCGGGTGAGCCATAAAGCCGGCAAAAATATAAGCGAAAACGGAGATAGTGAGCCACTTGAGGAATTTGACATATACATGGTATTGGAAAAAAATCTCAAGAAGGATTATAAGAAAGGCGAAAAAGATTACCGTGAAAAAAAAGTTGGCTCCCGTCAACATTTTGAGAGAAGCTGCCATTGCTCCAAGATCAGCGCCGATGTTCGCCACATTGGCGATGACGAGAAGAAGAACAATCCCCGCCACGATCTTTTTTCGGTAGTGCTTTTCCAAAACCCCCGCAAGGCCACGGTTCGTCACGATCCCGATCCGAGCGCAAACTTCCTGCACCGCGAGCATAAGCGGCAAAAGCCAAGCCGCCGTCCAGAGAATGGCAAAGCCAAACTCCGCTCCGACCGAAGAATAAGTTCCGATCCCGGACGGGTCGTCGTCGGAAGCTCCGGTGATCACGCCCGGTCCCAGCACTTTGAAATAGAGGGACAGTTTCTTTCGCGGATTTTTCACCAGAGCTTTCATTTTTAGGACATCGGCTTCAGTTATGCGAATTGTCCCGTCAACCAATTTCACCACTTCCACTTCGCCCCAAATGACCAATTTTTTCGCAAGCACAAGCGGAATTCCGACCTCGCGGCGGAACTCGGAAAGAGTATGCAGTTTATCTTTCGGGTGGATTTTGTTTTCCATTTTTATCTTTTATTCAACCGTCACGCTTTTTGCCAGATTTCTCGGTTTGTCGACCCCGAAGTATAAAGCTTCGCTTTAACTACGGGGCAAGCGTCCAAATTATTCTACTGTAACTGATTTTGCTAAATTTCTTGGTTTATCAACATCTAGTCCCTTGCTTACCGCGGAATAATAGGCGAACAATTGCAGAGGGACAACTGAAAGAAGCGGCGTGAGCATCTCGAGAGTCTTTGGAATATAAATCACGTCGTCAACCATTTTTTGGATTTCTTTGTCTCCCTTAGTCG
>JAQUQQ010000060.1 GCA_028716005.1 Candidatus Moraniibacteriota bacterium
GACGAAGTGAGCGTCGAGATGGAAAATTTGAAACCGGTTTCGCGGCGCGAGGCCTATGCGGCCGATATCACCTATGGAACGAACAATGAGTTTGGTTTCGATTATCTTCGCGACAATATGGTGCAAAGTTTCGAGCAGATGGTCCAGCGGGAACTCAATTATGCCATTGTCGACGAAGTGGACTCGATTTTGATCGACGAAGCCCGAACTCCTCTCATCATCAGCGCGCCGGACACGGAATCAACAAAACTTTATAAGCGTTTTGCCCAAATTGTTCCGCGTCTCAAAGAAGACGAAGATTTCACGGTTGACCAGAAAATGCGAGCCGTGTCGCTCACCGAAAAAGGAATTGGAAAAGTGGAACAAATGCTCGGAATCGAGAATATCTATGACATTTCAAAAATTTCCTATGTCCATCAGCTTGAACAGGCCTTGAAGGCCAATATTCTTTTCAAACTTGACCGCGATTATGTTGTTCGGGACGGGCAAGTCATCATCGTCGACGATTTCACGGGGCGGCTGATGCCCGGGCGGAGATATTCCGAAGGCCTTCACCAGGCCATTGAAGCCAAAGAAAATGTTGAGGTGCAGAAAGAATCAAGGACTCTGGCAACCATCACTTTCCAAAATTATTTCCGCATATACAAAAAACTTGCCGGAATGACGGGAACAGCTCTCACGAGCGCCGAAGAATTCGCGAAAGTCTACAGTCTCGACGTGGTTCCGATTCCGACCAATGTGCCAATGATTCGAAAAGACTATCCGGACGTGGTCTATAAAACCGAAGAGGGAAAATTCAAAGCCGTGATTGAAGAAATAAAGCGCCGGAGCGAAAAAGGCCAGCCGGTTTTGGTGGGAACGGTGGCGATCGAAAAATCGGAAGTCCTTTCGGAAATGCTTGGGAAAACCGGCGTTCAGCACGAAGTTTTGAATGCCAAAAACCATGAGCGAGAGGCGCTCATCATTTCCAAAGCCGGCCAGCGCGGCGCAGTGACGATTGCGACCAACATGGCTGGCCGGGGGACGGACATCAAACTGGGCGTTGGCGTGGTGGAACTCGGGGGGCTCCATATCATCGGCACCGAGCGGCATGAAGCGCGACGGATTGACAACCAGCTCAGGGGGCGCGCCGGACGGCAGGGCGATCCGGGATCTTCGCAATTTTATGTTTCTCTTGAAGATGAGCTTATGCGGCGCTTTGGCGGCGACCGGGTGAAAAATATTATGGACCGTTTCGGTCTTCCCGAAGACCAGCCGATTGAAAACAAAATGATTTCCCGCTCGATTGAAAGCGCGCAGGCGAAGATCGAGGGTTTCAATTTTGACATTCGAAAACATGTTCTGGAATACGACGACGTGATGAACAAACAAAGAGAAGTGATTTACAAAAAACGCAAGGAAGTTCTCACCAAAGAAACCCTGAAAGACGAGATAATCGGAATGATTGAAGAAGAAATCGAGCAAATTGTCGGTCTTCACACGGCCGGACACGCGGAAGACTGGAATATGGGAGAAGTGAAAGACGTTTTGGGACAAATTTTTCCGGTCAGTGAGGAAGCTTTCAAAAAACTCCTGGAACTCAAGCGGTCGAAGGATCATATGAACGATGTCCAGAAAATTTCGGCGATTATTGAATTCTTGAAAGGTTTGGCCAAAGAAGCCTATGGAAAAAAAGAGCAGGAAATCACGCCGGAGATCATGCGCCAGATTGAAAAAGCCATGTATCTTCGGGCGATTGATACCTTTTGGATGAATCACCTTGATGATGTTGACTATCTCCGCGAAGGAATCGGGCTGCGGGGATACGGCCAGCGCGATCCGCTGGTGGAATACAAAAAAGAAGCTTATCTGCTTTTTCAGAATCTTATGGGAACAATCCGCTCGGCGGTCATCACGAATATTTTCAAAGTCGGAGTCGTGAAAGAACAGCCCGCGCCGCAAAAAAATATTTTGGAAGAGGCGAAATACCAAGGAGCGGAAGAACAGCCCGCGCAATTTGGAGCGCCCGCCAGCAACGCTTCGCGTAGCGATGCGGGCTGGGCGAAAGAAGAAGCCAAAGTGGCTCCGGGGCAAACAATCGTCAACAAAACCGAAATCGGCCGGAACGATCCGTGTCCTTGCGGATCGGGAAAAAAGTATAAGCGCTGTTGTGGCGCTTGAAATTGCGCCGCTCGCCCAAAATGAAAGCCCACTTTCATTTTACGGGCTCGTTAGCAATTATAAGAAATATTGCGGAAAATAGCATGGATTTGAAAGATACTTATAACAAAATAGCAAAAGATTGGCACAAAGATCACAGCAGGGACGAATGGTGGGTTGAGGGAACAGATAAATTTATTTCTAGCTTGAAAGAAAATGATCTGGTTTTGGATGTTGGTTGCGGAGCAGGAACGAAATCAAAATATCTGATAGGTAAAAAAATTCGAGTCATCGGGATCGATTTTTCCGAAGAAATGATAAAAATAGCGAAAAAAGAAGTTCCCGCCGGACGATTCGAGGTTTTGGATTTGGACGATATCGAAAGTTTGCCCGAATTGTTTGATGGTATTTTCATGCAAGCGGTTCTGCTTCACGTTCCAAAAAAAGAGGTCGTTTCGAAGCTGAGAAAAGCCGTGAAAAGACTGAAAAAGGGCGGATATTTATATATTGCAGTCAAAGAAAAAAGGAGAGACGGACCAGAAGAGGAAATAGTATCAGAAAACGACTATGGATAAGATTATGAAAGGCTTTTCAGTTATTTTTCAAAAGATGAAATTTCCGGATATATGAAAGAAGTTGGGCTAAAGAAGGTGTATGAGAATATCACCAATTTGGGGAAGACAAATTGGATACAGGCAATTGGTAAGAAATAAAAGTGCAATATGAAAATTATTCTCGGCACGGCGTCGGAGTGGAGGCAGAAAATTTTTCGGGAGATGGAATATGATTTTGAAGTTGAGATGGCGGAAATTGATGAAAAATTAATACGGTCGAATGATTTGAAAAAATTGCCGTTGCTTATCGCGCGAGCCAAAGCGGAAAAACTGAAGAAAAAAACTGGCAAAAGCGGCATTTTGGTGACTCTCGATGAAATAGTCGTTTTCGAAGGGATTTTTGTAGAGGTTAAACCTCTACAAAAATAAAACGAATGACTAGAATAAAACCAGAGACAGGAGAATATTATCACGTCTTCAACCGCGGCGTTGAAAAGCGCAAAATTTTTTTGACAGAGTCAGATTACGAAAGATTTCTGGTATATTTAAAAGAGTTCGATGGCGTTGATCCTATATATAGCCTATATCGTCTGAATAATCTTCCTGTAGAGGTTAAGCCTCTACAAAAGAAAAAGAAGAAAATTGTTGAGATAATCACCTATTGTCTTAACCCGAACCATTTCCATCTTATCTTAAAACAAATCGCGCCAAATGGAATTTCCGAATTCATGAAAAGATTGGGGGTTGGATATACTGGTTTTTTCAATTATAGAAATAAAAGATCAGGAGTACTTTTTCAAGGAAGCTATAAATCAGTTCGCATCAGGAGCACTGCGCATTTGCTTTATTTATCCGCTTATGTGAGTGATAATTATTTCATTCACGGCTACAGCAAAAAAAGCGGAGAAGTTTGGAAATATTCGGGATTGGCAGAATATATGGGAAAATCCAGAGCCGCACTGTGTTCCAAGAAATTTATTAAAGAACATTTCAAAAATTCTAGGGAATATTACAAATATGTAAAGGAAAACTCTCTATATATGAGAGACAAGAAAGAATTTGAAAAATATATAATCGAATTGTAGAGGTTAAACCTCTACAATGTTAAAGCTTTCACTACTGGGGTGTTGTAGAAATAAAAAAAGAGCAGTTTTACGTCGTGCTTAGGACGGGAAGGTGGGAATGGTTTTGCTGCTCAGCTTATAAAGTTGCCTTGATTGTCTATTGGATGCGATATAGACATCAATGTCTGCTCTACGAAAGCCGCGTTTGCTCTTCTCGAGTTTCACGCAAAGTTTTTTAAGTGTAAACAGCGAGGTAAGGGAGGATGGAGCGATAAAAAGGCGCAAATCAAAAAAGTGTACTCGCCTATTGTCCAGTATTAGGCTCAATGAATTAAATTTGAAACAGTGTAGATCCCATTTGATTTTGAAGTATGTTCGGAGCATCAAAGGAATCATTTGCCAGACACTGCCTCGGGTAGTCAAAAAAGTCAAGCATATTATTTTGTTCCCGGTGGCGTGAAGCTTCTTGCGACTTGTGAAAAGAACTATTTCCTCCATTTTTATCCTCCACAGTGGAATAGTGAATTATTGCGATATTAGTTCATTTTTATAAATTTAGCAAATTCCTCCAAAAGGGAAGTCCTGATGTAATTAAAATAATTTTTATGTTTTGGAACAAGAAGAAGAACAATGATGACGCTAGCGTCCCGAAAATGGGGATGCTTCAGCGGCTGGCGATGAAAAGAGTGATGAATATGGATCCGAAAGAACGGGAAAAAATGATGCAAAAAGCCCTCGCGCCCGAAAATATCGCCAAAAACAAGGATAAAATCCTCGCGACAATGGAACGAATGAAAAAATCCGGCCAGCTCACAGAGGAGCAGATAAAAATGGCGAAAGAAAAATTGGGGCTGTAACAAAATGGAATCAGATTTAAAAAATATAGAAAAACTTCTCAATTTCTTCGCTATTGCCGGGAAACTCAAGCAGGCAATTCGTTTTTCGGCGGCGAAAAAAATCAAAGGGGATTCTTCGGCGGATCATTCCTGGAGGTTGGCGCTGATGGTTTTCACGGTTGCCGAGGAGCTGAAATTGAAAATAAACATCGAAAAAGCAATGAAAATTGCTTTGATTCACGATATTGCCGAAGGGCTCACGGGTGAAATTGACTATCGCCTGATTTTTTTTGGAAAAATATCGAAAGAGGAAAAGAACGTGCGGGAAGCTAAAGCGATTCAGAAAATTCGAAAGTCCCTTCCGCCAAAGCTGGGAAAAGAAATATATGATTTGTGGCAAGATTATGAAAACAGCCGGAGCCGGGAGGCGAAATTTGTGAAAGCGCTCGACAAGATCGAAACCACAATCCATCTCATTGAAGCGGGACACAAAAAATACGACTTTCCGGAATTGATTGCCCTTTATCCCGACAAAGCCGTCAGCGACTTTCCGGAACTGAAAGGATTTTTGAAAGCCGTGAAAGAGAGGCTGAAAAAAGAATTTAGAAAAGGAAAATTTCCCTGGAAAAAAGAGTATAACAGATTTGTTGCCAACTAAATATAAAAATGATAATATTCCTTTGTGAAAACTAAAAAGGAAGCTATCAAGAAACTTCTCTCCGTGGGCGGAGTGGCGGAAATTATTGGCCGAAATGAACTTGAGAAGAAGTTGAATTCGGGGAAAAAATTGATCGTGAAATTTGGGGCCGATCCGACGCGGCCGGATTTGCATTTGGGGCACGCGGTGGCGCTCCGCAAGATGCGCGAATTTCAGGACTTGGGACACAAGGTCGTTTTTCTCATCGGCGACGCGACCTCGAAGATTGGTGATCCGACCGGCCAGGACAAAACCCGTCCGGTGATGACCGACGCTGAAATCAAAAAAAACGCGGCAACATACGTGAAACAGGCGTCGAAAATTCTGAAAACGGACAAGAAGCTTCTCGAGATAAAATACAACTCCCAGTGGTTTTCAAAGATGGGATTTTATGAATTTCTGAAGTTGATGACCATGACCACGGCGGCCAGAATTTTGGAGCGGGATATGTTTGAGGAGC
>JAQUQQ010000061.1 GCA_028716005.1 Candidatus Moraniibacteriota bacterium
TTCCCAAGAAGCCCCATCAGATGAAGGTTGGATTTGTTTTTTTTGACATGCGAAATCGCGCCAAGAAAAGCGGCATTGTGAAAAAAAGTTCCCGTGTTGATGCTTTCGGAAATTTTTCTCGAATCCTGCGGAACGATTCGGCCGGCGCCGATGTTCATGTGACCGGTTTCCGAACCGCTGGTTTGATGATTGTCGAGCCCGACTTCTTCCCCGGTTGCTCCCAGCAAAGTATGCGGATATTTTTCCGTGAGCGCGTCAAAAAACGGCGTTTTGGCAAGCCAAATCGCGTTGGTTTTGTCTTTCGGGCCGATTCCCCAGCCGTCGAGGATGGCGAGAATTGTGGGCTTATTTGATTTCATTTTCAATTTCCAAAAGGCGATTATATTTCGCTGTTCGCTCTCCCCGGCAGGGGGCGCCGAATTTCACGAATTCCGCGCCGGCGGCGACGGCGAGATCGGCAATGAAACTATCTTCAGTTTCGCCGCTCCGGTGGGAAACGACTATTTTCAGCTTGTTTTTCTGGCAATATTTCACAAAATCCATTGTTTCAGAGAGCGTTCCAATCTGATTGGGCTTCACGATCGCGGCGTTCACAGCCGAAAAAGAGATTGCCTTTTCCAGTCTTGCCGTGTTTGTCACCAGCAAATCATCCCCGATAACAAGCGTATTGTCTCCCATTTTTTCATTCATCGTCTTCCAGCTCTCGAAATCATCCTCCGCGAAGCCGTCTTCAATGGAAAACAATTTATATTTTTTCTTCCATTCCTGATAAAGCGCGACCAGTCGCTCCGGCTCCAGCGATATATTTTCCGGCTTCAGGGTATAGGTTGCCTGGCCGCTCTCAAAAAAATTCGACGCGGCGGCGTCAATTCCGATGGAAACCGTTCCGCTGAAATTGTATCCGGATTCTTCAACAGCTTTTTCGACAAAATCGAAAGCTTCAATATTGCTTCCGAGACGCGGCGCGAATCCGCCCTCGTCTCCCACTCCGACCGGAAATCCGGAGCCGGCGAGCAATTCTTTCAATTTTTGAAAAATTTCGCTCGCGACGCGCAACTTTTCGGAAAAATTTTTGAACTCGCGGGGGATAACCTGGAATTCTTGCAGAGACAGACCCGAATCAGAATGAGCGCCGCCATTCAGAATGTTGAAAAACGCGGTTGGGATATATTTCGGTTTTTTGAAATCAAAAGTCCTGGCCAAATATTCATAAAGCGGGATGCATTCCGATTTCGCGGCAGCGCGGGCCGAAGCGAGAGAAACAGCCAAAATCGCGTTCGCCCCTAAACTGGATTTGTTTTCCGTCCCATCAAGCTCGACAAGAGCTTTGTCAATTTTTTTCTGGTCAAACGCGTCGAATCCGGAGATTGTTTTCGCGATGGCTTTATTGATATTTTCGCAAGCGCTCAAAACCCCCATTCCGCCATATCGGGTGTCATAATCGCGCAGTTCCAGCGCTTCATATTTTCCGGTTGACGCTCCAGACGGAACGGCCGCCGAGCCGGAGACGCCGCTTTCAAGCGTCACGGTTGCTTTTATTGTTGGATTCCCTCGAGAATCAAGAATTTCGAAGGCTGTAATTTTTTTGATTGCATTCATTTTTTTATACAAAATACTAAATACTAGATACCGGATACTAAATACTATTCTCCAGCGCCTCTATTCCCGGCAATCTTTTCCCGCTCAAAAATTCAAGCATCGCGCCGCCGCCGGAAGAGATGAAATCGAATTTTTCAGCGCCATCTTTGGAATTGATGTATTCGACTGATTCGCCGCCTCCCGCGATTTTCCAGGCGTCAGAAGAAACGATGGCTTCGAAAACGGCATCCGTCCCCTTTCGATAGGCTTCTTCTTCAAATTTGCCCATCGGTCCGTTCCAAACGATGAAAGAAGCAGCCGAAATTGCCGTCACATATTTTTCGATTGTTTTCGGCCCGATGTCAAAATTACCTTCAGAAAAATCTTCCGGCAAAACAACATTCTGCGAAAATTTCATATTCTTTTCTTTGGCTTCGACGGAAATTTTTCCGCCCAAGAGAATCACATCGTATACTTTCGCCAAATTCTCGATGACTGGCAATTTGGTCTCGATTTTCGCCCCGCCGATCACCGCCATAGACGGCCTTTTGGGAGGTTTCAAGGCTTTTGAGAGCTCCTCGACCTCTTTCTGCATCAAAAAACCGGCGCAGGAAGGCTTGAAACGCGGAATCTGGGCGATTGTCGCGTGGGCGCGGTGCGAAGCGCTGAAAGCGTCGTTTACAAAAACGCCAAAGTGATGGCAAACATCAATGGCAAATTTTTCGTCGTTTGTTTCTTCTTCCGGATGAAATCGGATATTTTCCGCGAGAGCTATTTCGCCGTCAGAAAGATTGCGGACAATTTCGTCGCCCTCGGCGCTTTTTATATCGGCAATAAATTTCACTTCTTTTTTCAAGAGCTTTGACAAAATTTGGGCAACCGGTTTCAATGAAAATTCCGGCGACACTTTTCCGCCTGGACGGCCGAGATGCGAAACAACGACAATTTTTGATTTTGACTGTTTCAGAATATATTCAAGAGTGGGAAGCGCCAACTTGATTCGAAAATCATCCCTGACCATTCCATTTTCAACAGGAACGTTGAAATCAGTCCGGACCAATACGCGTTTGTTTTTGAAATCGAGATCATTGAGATATTTCATAAAATTAAGTAAAAAGTAAAAACTAAAATGTAAAATGTTTGGAGTTCGCTATCACTCACAATTTTTTGAAAGTAAAATCGCGAAGCGATGCCATACTTTTTAGTTTTAACATTTTACTTTTAACATTTTCTCACCCCATGCCCAAAATCCCGATAATGAGCCCGATTCCGGCCACCACCCCGGTGAGAATCCAGGCCCGCATGGTCACTTTCGTTTCCGGCCAGCCGATAGCTTCAAAATGGTGATGGATTGGCGTGGAAAGGAACACCTTTCGGCCGAATATTTTTTTTGATGTCAACTGAATAATCACCGACCCCGCTTCGATCACGAAAACCAAACAGACCAAAGGCAGAATCACGACCGAATTAGTCAGCATAGCAATCACCGCCAAAGTCGCCCCCAGCGATACGGCTCCAGTGTCTCCCATGAAAAACCGGGCCGGATAGATGTTGAACCACAAAAATGCCAGAAGCGCCCCGCCGATGGCCGCGCAAAAGGCGGCAAGGTTAATCTTGTTTTGGGCAAAGGCAATGACGCCAAATGAGGAAAAGGCGATCAAAAGAATTCCCCCATTGAGGCCGTCGAGACCGTCAGTGATATTCGAGGAAAAAGCCGTTGCCAGCACGACGAAAGAAAAAAATGGGATATACCACCAGCCTATTTCAAAATTTCCAAATCCGGGAACATGAACCACGTGATGGTCCAGCTTATAATAGAACCAAAGCGCTCCCACAACGGCAATGACCACCAGCCAGCCGAAACGGTATAGGAATCGGATTCCCCCGCCCTTGTTCGTCCCCCATCCCCGAACGCTGAACACGTCGTCAAAGGCGCCCACAATCGCGGCCGATATCAAAACAAAAAAAGGAAGCCAGGTTTGCGAACGGGAAAGGAAATCAAGCCGAGTGATTATTTTCGCGCTGAAAAACGGCGTGACAAAATACATGAACACGGCCAAAAAAAGAACCGTCATCCAAACCAGCACCCCGCCCATGGACGGCGTGCCGCTTTTGTCTTTGTGCAGATTGTGATAGATCGGCGCTTTTTTTCCGTCGACAGACGTTTCTTTTATCTTTACGCCGATTTTATACTTATAAAGGAACCGGGTGAGAAGCGGCGTCCAAGCCATTGCCAAAAGAAAAGACAACGTTCCCAATATCCATATTTTAAGAACAGCCATCGCGGCGGGAATTGTTGTTATGTCGGCAAATTTCATGCTATTTCCATTCATAATTATCAAATGTCCAACTGACGAGACTCGCCATATCTGTCCAGCGGTTGTTGTCGTTCAGAATCACGGCAATGACTTTATGTTTTCCCGTCTCGGGGTCGGCCGCCGCCATCATAAGCGATTTTCCGGCATTGTAGGTGAACCCCGTTTTGCCGCCTATGCAGTTTGGCATCTGGCCGAGCAGCAAGTCCGTATTTTTCAAAATATGAGAATATTTTCCGTCACAAGAACCGATTTGGGCTTCCGGCATTTTCATTATTTTCCAGATCAGGTCATAGCGCATGGAATAGGCGGCGATCCGAGCCACATCATAGGCCGAGGAATAGCATCCTTCCTCGTCGAGCCCCGAAGGATTGCAAAAATTTGAGTCCCCCAGATTCAATTCTTTCGCTTTTTCGTTCATTAGCTTTGCAAAGCCTTTTTGGGAGCCGGCAATGTGCTTTCCCAGCGCCACAGCCGCGTCATTGGCACTGTCGAGAAGCATTGCCGTGAGAAGATCTTTCACGGTCACTTTTTCTCCCTCATGGAGTCTCTCGTCCACGCAATATCCCGTCTGGGGACAACCCACTTTTGTTCCATCAGCCATAAGCGCTTCTTCGTCAATCGTCACTTGTTCGTCCAAGTTCTTCACTTTCTCCATCACGATCACGGCTGTCATCATTTTTGTGAGCGACGCAATTGGAATTTCCCCGCGGCCGTTGTCATAGTGAAGAATTGTCCCGCTGTCGACGTCAATGACGACGGAAGAGGTGGCAAACACTTTTGTGTTATAAAAACTTTCTTTTCTTTGCGGAACCAAGCCCGCGCCGCCATAACTTTCGTTCTCGGCCACGTCCGCATTTTTCAAACTGCCCTTCAGGCTGTTTTCTTCTTGAGGTGCCGAATTTTCTTCCTTTTGGACGGAGGCGCCTTCAACCTGGCTCACGGGAGCTTTTTGGGGAGAGCCAGCGGCGGGAATAAAAAAATACTGAAATGGCAGAAAAAATATTATTATCAGTATCACGATTGTGTTCATGGGCTTATTGCTCTTTTTCGGTGAATTCGAGAAGCTCTGAAACCTTGTCGTTTTTTGAAAGCGTTTCCCAGTCGGGAAGTTCGCCTGCTTTTTGGATTCCAAGATATTTCAGAAAATCAAAGGATATTTCATAAAGATATCCCCGGATATCCGTCGTCTCTTTTCTTTCGACCAACCCGCGCACCAAAAGACTCCGCAAGACATATGTGCAATTGACGCCTCGAATCGCTTCGATTTGAACTCTGGTGATCGGCCCCCGATAAGCAACAATGGAGAGCGTCTCAACGGCAGATTTCGAGAGATCGGCGTTCAATTCTCCGCTCACAAGCTGGTTCACGAATTGCGAGTTTTCCGGACTGCTTGCCAGTTGGTAGGAACCGCCGCTGGAAAGAATCCGAAGGCCTCGGTTTCCCTGGTATTCCTTCTCGAGCTCCGCCAAAGCCACTTCAACTTCATTCTTGGGAATTCCGGAGATTTTGGCAAGCTTTTGCGCTCCGATCGGCTCGCCGGAGACGAAAAGGAGGCTTTCAAGGATTGATTTTAGTTTTTGAGAATCCAATCGGGTAATTTGTAATTTGTAATTTGTAATTTGGATATATCCCAATTGCTAATTACGAATTACCATTTACATTTTTAGATATTTTTATTTCTTCGAATAATTCGCTTTGTTCCACGCTCACAATTCTTTGCTTCACCAGCTCCAAAAGCGCCAAAAAACTCACAATTACTTCGATATTGTTTTTCGCGGAACTTTTGAGCTGGGAAAAACCCATTTCAACTCTTGTTTCGAGATTTTTCTGAA
>JAQUQQ010000062.1 GCA_028716005.1 Candidatus Moraniibacteriota bacterium
TGAAAAAATATCTCACTGTGGTCAAAACTGAATGGGTGAGGCAAATGGCTTATCGAACAAACCAATTCACTTTTCGAATAGGGAATATTTTTGAAATCCTGATTCAAATTATCATTTGGACAGCGATATTTCAAAAGACAGCCACTTTGAAGGGATACACATATCCCGAGATGATGACCTATATACTCATGGGTTGGCTCCTGGCCTTTCTGATGCAGAATTTTGGTTTTGAAGAGGTGCTCTCAGACCAGATTGAAAAGGGGGAATTGGCAAATTTTGTGTCAAAACCGATTGATTATGTAAAATACCTAATTTTTCTGGCAATTGGTCGCGCCAGCTTCACGCTGGCCGTAGCCTTTGGAATAAATATAATCATCCTATTTCTGTTCCGCCATATATTCATCTTATCGGGAAATATCTTTGTTTGGCCAATATTAATCGCTATGGTCGTGGCGGGATTTTTCATAAATTTGTTTATTTCGATACTCATAGGATTTACTTCTTTTTGGACAGTCGATAATAACGGGATATTTTATTCAATCAATACTCTGGGAAAGTTTTTGTCAGGAACATATTTTCCCGTGAATATTTTGCCGTCCATATTTCTCAATATCAGCCTGGCCTTGCCTTTCGCGTATACTTTTTATTTTCCGGCTCAATTTTATCTTGGAAAAATATCCGTGACCCGAGGCTTGATTGGGCTGGGTATTGAGATATTTTGGGTGGCAGTGTTGTATGCCGCCGTGAGGCTGACATGGCGAGCCGGGCTAAAAAAATTCGAAAGCGTCGGCATTTAGAAAATCAAATGAAAAAGTATTTTCGCATATTATCGAACGAGATTCAAAGGCAATTTTCTTATCGTGCCAGTATTGCTTCGTATGCCCTTGGAAACATCGGAGAACTCCTGGCTCTCGCGATCATTTGGACGATCGTATACAAAAACATCGACAGCGTCGGCGGATACGGGGCAAACGAAATGGTGAGTTACATTGTCTTTGCGTGGTTTTTTTCATTTTTGACGACAACTTATGCTTTCGAGAGACTGGTTGCGAGAGATATCCACCGAGGCACACTCACGAATATGCTCGTTAAGCCGCAAAGCTATATTCGGTATTTGATGACTGTGGCGACAGGGAGGGTCGTGATTGCTTTTCTGATAGTGCTTGTTCAAGGGCTGGTTGTTTATTTATTTTTTCGTGATCGTCTCATTTTCGAAGTTGATTTTTTGACCTTTATTTTGCTTGTCTTGATGCTCATTGCAACCTATTTTATCAATCTATTTCTGTCTATCCTCATCGGCTTTATCGCTTTTTGGACCGTGGAGATAAACGGGACATATTATTCTTTGAAGGTTTTTTCCAAATTTATGTCGGGAACCTTTTTTCCAATTAGTCTTCTGCCGGTGTTTTTTGTGAAAATTAGTTATTTTTTGCCGTTTGTGTATACGATATATATTCCCGTCCAGCTTTATCTCGGGAAAATCAGTTTTGTGGAAGGGCTCAAGGGTTTTGCGATTGAAATTCTGTGGCTGGTTGGGCTATATGTTATTATAAAAGTTGTTTGGAGGGCGGGGCTCAAGAGATATGAAAGTGTTGGAATATAAATAGTATCTGGTATATAGTATTTTGTATTTGGTATAGATAAAGAAAATTATCATGATTATTCAAGTCAGAAATCTCTCTAAAACCTACGAATACTACAAAAAAAGTCCGGGGCTTTGGGCGTCGGTGAAGGGGCTTTTTCATCGCGAGAAACTTTTCAAAAAAGCGGTGAAAGAAATCAGTTTTGAAATCGGGGAAGGCGAGTTGGTCGGATTTTTGGGACCCAACGGCGCGGGGAAAACGACGACGCTCAAGATGCTTTCGGGGATCCTTTATCCGACGAGCGGGGAGGCAACCGTTCTCGGATATATGCCCTGGAAGCGCCAGTCGGAATACCAAAAGCAGTTTGCTCTCGTAATGGGACAAAAAAACCAGCTGTGGTGGGATTTGCCGGCGATGGAGAGCTTCATTTTGAACAAAGAAATATACGAAGTGTCCGACGCGGACTTCAAAGAAAATTTGGATGAACTGGTGGATCTCCTTGATATCAAAGATATTCTCGACGTGCAGGTGCGAAAACTTTCGCTTGGGCAAAGAATGAAGTGCGAACTCGTGGCGGCGCTTCTTCACAAGCCGAAAGTTTTGTTTCTCGACGAGCCGACGATCGGACTTGATGTCGTGGCGCAGAAAAATATCCGCGATTTCATCAAACAATATAACCAAAAAAACAAAACGACGATCATCCTCACTTCGCACTATATGGAAGACGTGAAAGAGCTTTGCAAACGCGTGATCATCATCGAGGAAGGTGAAATCGGATATGACGGGGACCTCGCGAGCCTCATTGAAAAATACGCGCCATATAAGGTCCTCAAGATTACTTTTGAAGGGGAAGGGATCAAAAAAGAGGAAATCCAGAAATTCGGGGAAGTGCATCAGTTTACGCCGCATGGCATCACTTTGCGCGTTCCGCGCGAAAAAGCCAAAGACACGGCGCGCGACATCTTGTCTTCCGATCTTCCGGTCGATGACATCTTGATTGATGAAGTTGACATTTCGGATGTGGTGAGGAAAATTTTCAGTAATGGAAAATAATTACAATATTTTTTCCATATAAGTATTTTTCAACTTATATCCAAACTTCCGATAATATTCTCTGACGCCGATGCCGGCGATGACGGAAACTTTTTGGCAGTCGAATTCTTTCCGGGCTATTTTTTCGGCTTCAAGAATCAGTTTTTTTCCCAGCCCCGCGTGTTGCGGGGATTTCTGGTCGCGGGATTTGAGATTCAAGAGTTTCCCAAAGGTGTGGACTTCGCGGATGATGGCTTGATTATCATTTATCCTTAAACGCAACATCGAATAAAGTTTCTGGCGGTCCGGCGAAACATATTCGAGATAGATTTCTTTTCCGCCGGAAGCATTATAATCTATTCTGTTTACAATCATCTTATCTTTCAAAGAATAATTTCCTCGGATTTCGCGGCAGCGGATGCAATTGCATTTCACGCCTTTGTTCTGAATAATCTGCCGCAGGTTGGATATATTCGGCCCGGCGACAATTGAAGTGGCGGGAATATCTCTGATTAATCTTGATATTCTCACATACGGCGGAATAAATTTTTTGATTTCGGTTATCAATTTTTCGGCTTGTGAATTTGTGAGCGCTTTATACTTTTTCTTTTTCCATAAATTATATAAGGCTGAATTTTTGGTGACAACGCAGGGATATATTTTGACGAGATCCGGCTGAAAGTCTGGATTTTGAAAAATTTCTTCGAACATCTGCAAATCTTTTTTGAAGCTGCTTCCGAGAAGTCCGGGCATCATATGATAGCCGACTTTGAATCCGGCATCTTTCAAAAGCTTTGTGGCTTCTGCTGTTTGCCGCACGGAATGTCCACGACGGTTTTTTTTGAGGACATCGTCAAAAATGCTTTGCACGCCGATTTCGACGCGGGTGGCTCCAAGTTCCCGAAAAAATTTTATTTCTTTCTCGTCCAAAGCGTCGGGGCGGGTTTCAAGCGTGAGGCCGATGACGCGATGTTTGGACTTTTCGTTTCTATTTTGTTCATGTTCTATTTGTAGGTGTCGGACACCTACGGATTTAGGATAGTCGTTGCAAGCCCTGAAACATTCCTTTATAAACCAATATTGGTATTTTTTTGGCAGATCAGAAAAAGTTCCGCCCATGACAATGAGTTCTATCTTATCGATATCGTGGCCGTTTATTTCAAGGGCGCGAAGTCTTTTCTGGACTTGATCATAAGGATTGAACTTAACCGACATGGCGCGCATGACGGCCGGCTCATTGGAAAGGTAGCTTTTGGGCATTTCTTTTTCGGTTGGGCAATAGAGACATCTGCCGCGACAGGGATATTGTTTGGTGAGAACGGCGACGACGGCCACTCCGGAAAGCGTGCGGATGTTTTTTGATTTCAGGATTTTTTCAAAAGTGGGATTGCGTTTGATTTTTTTTGCTTCAATCAGCTTTTCATAAAAATCTCGGATATCCGCGTTGCGGGGAGTAGTCGCGCCAAAGCGTCCGCAAATTTCTTTTTTGAGGCGGTCAAAAGCTTCCGGTGATTTGCATTTCCGGCGGATTGCTTCTTTAATGATGGTATAGAATAGTTGGTTCATGAATTTGGGTTTTTCCTAAAGTTAAGCTTTAGGAATTTCCTAAAGCTTAACTTTAGGATGAAAGACAAAACTAAAAATATTCTTTCTGAACTTGAATCCGGCTACGATTTGATTGCCGGTAAGTTTTCTTCGACTCGAGCGTTTATGTGGCGGGATTTGGGATTTATCAAAAATATGGTAAAGCCGGACGATCGGATTCTGGATTTTGGCTGTGGGAATGGACGACTGGCGGGATTTCTTGGTGGTAATTTTTCGGAATACATGGGTGTGGATATTTCTCAGAAACTCATTGATTTTGCCAAACAAAGGTATTCTAGCGAAAAAACGGAATTTATCAAAATCAGCGCAAATGCGAAGAGGTCCGACCGCGCGACCAAAAAGGAATGCGGACGGACCTCATTTGCGCTGCCGTTTAAAGATGAATCTTTCGACATCGTTTTTTCAATCGCGGTTTTTCATCATTTTCCAAGCAAAGCATACACGCAAAAAGTTGCCAAAGAATTGCATCGGATTCTGAAGTCGGGCGGAAGAGTTGTCATCACGGTTTGGAATCTGTGGCAGAAACAATATCTCAAATATCAAAAAAAATCAAAAAAAGAATGGATTGACGCGGAAATTCCATTCAAATCAGGAAATAAGGTTTTCCAGCGCTATCATCATCCCTTCAAGTCAGGGGAGCTCGAAAAATTTTTCCGGGAAGCTGGTTTCAAAACGCTGGAAAAAAAAGAAGGATGGAATTTGGTTTATATTGGGTCTAAACCGGTTGTGGATAAATAACCCTTGACTGGGGATAGCAAATAGTGATATAGTGATAGTATTAGAATCTGGTATATTGTATTGTATTTAGTATTTAGTATATTTTTTAAATAAAAATACCAGATACCAAATACTAGACACGAAATACTTAATATAAAAATTATGCAAAATCTTACAGACAAGCAAAATCTAGTTTTAGAGACTATCCGGGAAATAATCGACGGCGGGCAGGGGAACCCGACGACGTATAAGATTGCGAAATATCTTCAGAAAAAGGGGATGAAGGACGAATCGGTAAAAAGTGTTTCGCAAGTGGTTGAAGCGCTCGAAAAAAAAGATTTGGTGAAGCGGGATGTTTTTCGCAAATTATATCTGGTTGAAAACGGAAATATGTCCGCGGGTCTCGAGGGAGTGTTTCAGGTGCCGGTGTATGGCCTGGCTTCGGCCGGGGACGCGCTGGCTTTCGCCGAGGACAACATTGACGGATATCTTCAGATTTCAGAAAGCCTGATCAGGCCCAGCGCCAAAGCGCAGCTTTTCGCCGTGAAGACTCTTGGGGACTCAATGGACAAGGAAGGCATCGGAGACGGAGACTATGTCATTTTTGAAAAAAAGGACGCTGATTTCAATTTTGACGGAAAAATAGTCGTGGCAATCGTGAATGGTCTGGCGACCATCAAGCATTATCGCAAACTTGGAAACGGCGTCATTGGACTTTTTCCCAGTTCGACAAACAGTTT
>JAQUQQ010000063.1 GCA_028716005.1 Candidatus Moraniibacteriota bacterium
TGCAAATTTTCAGATTTTTTCCGTTGACTTTCTTTGTCTGGATATTGATCGCCATGGTTCTTTTCGTGGCGATGTTGGAATGGGAGCGGCTTTGGGCGGATTTGGGTCCGCGGCCGCAGACTTGGCAGGTTCGTGACATAATGATAACTCGCGAATATAGAACTAATTTTTAGCGAATGCGAGCGAACTTATTAAAAATATTCGTTCATATTCGCAGTCAATTCGCTCCTGATTAGCGAGTGCTTATTGCTTATTTAACCTGTTCACGATATCATAAGAAAGGATTTCTGGCAACTGGACATTCAATATTGAGGCTTCCCTGACTTTGAATGTTGGATTTTTTTGGGAGATCGGCGCGGGTGGCAAATATTTTTCGAGAAATTTCGTAATAAAAAACATGCTTACATTCATCATCATCGCGCTAGTATTCATATTTTCCGTGATTATCCATGAAGTTTCGCACGGCCTTGCGGCATTGCGCTTGGGAGACCCGACGGCCAAATATATGGGACGACTGACGCTGAATCCGGTGAAGCACATTGATCCGATCGGTTCGGTTTTGGTGCCGCTCATCACCTATTTCGCCGGCGGATTCATTTTCGGTTGGGCAAAACCGGTGCCTTATAACCCGTATAATCTTCGTGACCAAAAATACGGACCGGCACTTGTCGGAGTGGCAGGGCCTGTCTCAAATATCCTCATCGCCCTTGTTTTCGGCTTTTTTTTGCGGGTTCTTTTGGTGACCGGCCAGGTTTCTGCGGTCAGTCAGAGCGCCATTGGTTCGGTTTTTTCTTTTGCCATCATGATCAATGTGCTTCTCGCTTTTTTCAATCTCATTCCGATCCCGCCTCTTGACGGATCAAAATTGCTTTTCACTTTTTTGCCGATCAGCGAAGAAACAAAGCTGCGTCTCGAGCAGTTTGGCTTCATGTTTTTATTACTCGTGATTTATCTTCTTTCCGGGCCGATCAGTATTTTTTTGCAGGCTGTCCAAAGTTTGTTTTTTAGAGTTATCGTCGGAATACAAATATAGCCGGTTGACATTTTTTTGATTATTTTCTAATATTCATCTTGCTAGCTCACTAGCGCTAGTTTTATTTATGCCGACTATAAACCAACTCAAAAAACGACCGCGCAAGGTCCAAAAGAAAAAAACCAAATCGCCCGCCATGGCGAGGATTTTCAATACGCTTCAAAATCGGCCGGTGGACACGGCGAGTCCTTTCAAGCGCGGCGTTTGCGTCAAAGTTTCGACAACCACTCCCAAAAAGCCGAACTCGGCTCTTCGGAAGATTGCCCGGGTGCGTCTCACGAACGGAATGGAAGTGACGGCCTATATCCCCGGAATCGGCCACAATTTGCAGGAACACTCGATTGTGATGATCCGCGGCGGCCGGGTGCCGGATCTGCCGGGAGTGCGATATCACGTCGTGCGGGGAGTTTTGGACGCGGCGGGAGTTTCAGACAGAAAACAAGGAAGATCAAAATACGGAGCGAAAAGGCCCAAACAGTAAAATACAAATACGCGAATGAAATGCAAATGATGCAAATATGCGAATGCCGAGAATATTATATTCGCATATTCGTGTATTTGCATAAGATTCGCATCATTTGTATTATAAATTTCTATGCCCAGACGTAAGCGTGTCTATAGAAAAAATTGGAAGCCTGATTCAGAATATTCGAACCTTCTTGTCGGAAGGTTTGTTGGGCATTTGATGGAAAGAGGAAAAAGAAGCATTGCCGAAAAAATCATTCATGACTCTTTTGAAATTATCCACGAAAGGACCAAAAAGGGCGGGCTCAACATTTTTGAGCAGGCGATAAAAAACGTTTCTCCGATCGTGGAGCTCAAATCCCGCCGGATCGGTGGAGCCAATTATCAGGTTCCTGTCCAGGTGGCCGGAGACAGAAGGGCGACGCTTGCCATGCGTTGGATACTCTCGGCCGTGAGGGCCAAAAAAGGCAAAAAAATGGCGGAAAAATTGGCCGACGAGCTTTTGGACGCTTCGCAAAAACAAGGTTCCGCCATGAAAAAACGGGAAGACACCCACCGAATGGCGGAAGCCAATAAGGCCTTCGCGCACTTTGCGTAAAGTCATAATACAAATACACGAATAGATGCAAATGATGCGAATATGCAAATAAAAAATTCGCAAATTCGTGTATTTGCATAAGATTCGCATATTTGTATTGTGTTTATGAGAAAATATCCTATCGAAAAATACCGAAATATTGGCATAATCGCCCATATTGACGCCGGGAAGACAACCACTACCGAGCGTGTTTTGTTTTACACGGGAATTTCCCACAAGATCGGCGAAGTTCACGAAGGGGAAGCGACGATGGATTGGATGGAGCAGGAAAAAGAACGCGGCATCACGATCACGAGCGCCGCGACGACCTGCTATTGGCAGGATTGCCAGATCAATATCATTGACACTCCCGGGCACGTGGATTTCACCGTAGAGGTGGAACGAAGTCTCCGGGTTCTTGACGGCGGAGTGGTTGTTTTTGACGGGAAAGAGGGAGTTGAGCCGCAATCGGAAACAGTCTGGCGCCAGGCAGACAAATACAACGTTCCCCGCCTTTGTTTCATAAATAAAGTTGACAAGGAGGGAGCTGATTTTTTCTTTTCTCTCGATTCGATTGAAAACCGGCTCAATCCACGGGTGATGGCCGTCCAGATTCCCATCGGGCAAAGAGGCGACTTCAAAGGCGTGGTTGATCTCATGAAAATGAAAGCGGTCTATTTTGAAGGAGACAAGGGCGAAAAAGTGAGGGAAGATGAAATTCCGGCTGAAATGCAGGAAGAAGCCAAAAAATGGAGGGATAAAATGGTGGAAAAAATCGCCGAAACGGACGACGGACTGACAGAAAAATTTTTGGCAGGCGAAGAAATTTCGGTTTCCGAACTCAAAACCGCTCTCCGAAAGGCCGTGATAGAAGTGAAATTGTTCCCTGCTTACTGCGGAACCGCTCTCAAAAACAAGGGAGTTCAACCGGTTTTGGACGGGGTAGTGGAATACCTCCCTTCGCCGATTGATATTCCTCCCGCGAAAGCAATCGATCCCAAAACTGAAAAAGAAATTGAAGTGAAAGCTCAAGATAACGGTCCTTTTTCGGCTCTGGCTTTCAAAATCGCAACTGACCCTTTTGTGGGACAACTCACTTTTTTTCGAGTTTATTCGGGCTCGATCAAGGCCGGTTCCTATATTCTCAACGCGACCAAGGGAGAAAAAGAAAGAGTGGGAAGAATTCTTCAGATGCATGCCAATCATCGCGAGGAAATGCAGGAAATTCATGCCGGTGGGATTGGAGCGCTGGTCGGAATGAAATACACGACGACCGGCGACACGCTTTGTGATCCGGAGAAACCCGTCATTCTGGAATCCATCACTTTCCCGGAGCCGGTGATCTCAATTGCCATTGAGCCGAAAACCAAAGCCGACCAGGAAAAAATGGGAATCGCCCTCAAAAAGCTTTCCGCGGAAGATCCAACTTTTCGTGTCCGGTCGGATGAAGAAACGGGTCAAACCATCATTTCCGGAATGGGGGAACTGCATCTTGACATCATCGTTGACCGGATGAAACGCGAATTCAAAGTGGAAGGAAATGTCGGCCGGCCGCAGGTAGCGTATCGCGAGACCATCAAAAAATCAGCCGAAGCGGAAGGAAAATATATCCGCCAATCCGGCGGGCGCGGGCAATACGGACACGCGTGGCTCCGGGTGGAACCGAATGAAAAAGGAAAAGGTTTTGAATTTCTTGACGAAATCAAGGGAGGAATCATTCCTCAAGAATATATTCCGGCGATTCAAAAAGGGGTGAAAGAAGCTTTGGACCGGGGCGTCATTGCCGGCTATCCCTTGGTGGACATAAAAGTGGCCGTTTATGACGGATCATACCACGACGTCGATTCTTCGGAAGCCGCTTTCAAAATCGCGGGTTCCATGGCGCTTCAAGAGGGAGTGAAACGGGCTGACCCGATCATTCTCGAGCCGATCATGAGGGTTGAAGTGACATCACCCGAGCAGTTTATGGGAGACGTGGTTGGCGACGTCAACGCCAAACGCGGACAAATTCAAGAAATCGAAGATCGCGGCGAAGGAAACGCGCGGGTGAAAGTGATCAAAGCGCTTGTGCCTCTCGCTTCAATGTTTGGCTATGCCACCCAGCTTCGTTCAATGAGCCAAGGAAGAGCGAACTACAATATGGAATTTGACCATTATGAAGAAGTGCCCAGAAACATCGCGGAAGAAATAAAGAGCGGAGAAAAGAAATAAATCTATACGAATTACGAATCAATTAAGAATATACGAATAAATTATTTTTTCCGCATTTATTTCAATTCACATCAATTCGTATATTCGTGCGAAATTAGTAATTCGCAAAGAAACGCATGATTTCTGAAGAACTAAAAAAGATTATGGATATCGCCGGTGGAAGGTATATTATTGTTGAAAATGGAAAACCGGCGTATATCGTGATGAATTTTCAGGAATACAAAGAAGCCATTCTTGGCCGGAATGAGCTGCGAGGATTGACAGAAGAAGAGCTTATTGATAAGATAAATTCCGATATCTCGCTTTGGCGGGAAAACAAGGGAAATCCGGAAGAAGAGCTTCTGGATGAAATCGAAAAACTGGAAGATGTTGAATATGTCCGATAGGTTTTTGACAAAAAATAAAATATTGTTTATAATAATTTCAAGATATATATAATAGTAAAACCTAATAAAAGCTAACAAAAAGCGAATTTGCACAAATTCGAGTTTATCATTTGGGCAAGTTCGGAAAGAAAAAAATGGCGGCAGTATTTGAAAGAACTAAACCTCACGTAAACGTCGGCACAATCGGCCACGTTGATCATGGAAAAACCACTCTTACGGCGGCGATTCTTCATGTCCTGAATTTGGCTGGTTATAACGCGTCGAAAAAATCAGTTGACGAAATCGACAACGCGCCTGAAGAAAAAGAGCGCGGAATCACCATTTCCACGACTCACTGTGAATATGAATCTGACAAAAGGCACTATGCCCACGTGGATTGTCCGGGCCATGCCGATTACATAAAAAACATGATTACCGGCGCCGCCCAAATGGACGGAGCGATTTTGGTTGTTTCCGCGACCGACGGCCCGATGCCCCAAACCCGGGAGCATATCCTCTTGGCCTATCAAGTAGGCGTCCCTCAAATTGTCGTGTTTTTGAATAAAGTTGATATGGTGGACGATCCGGAACTTGTTGACCTTGTTGAAGCGGAAGTGCGGGAGCTTTTGACAAAATACAATTTCGACGGGGACAAAACGCCCGTTATTCGCGGTTCGGCTTTGAAAGCTCTTGAGGC
>JAQUQQ010000064.1 GCA_028716005.1 Candidatus Moraniibacteriota bacterium
TCTTTCTGAACTTTCGACTTCACGGTTTTCCCTGATTTTTTGATCTCCTGAAGGCCGGGTTTGGAAATGACCTCATCTTCTTTTTTCTTTCCAAAGGTGATTTTTCCGATATTTTCATCACTTCGCGGTTCCGGCGCGGAAGCGGGCGCGGGAAACGGTTCGTCAAAATACTCGCTTGATCCCACGACTTCTTCATCGTCTTCCGCGAGTTCTTCTGGAATTTCGGGCTGAATTCTTCGGGAGTTGTCGTCAAATATTTCATCGTCAGCCAAAGTTTCATCCATTTTTCCCTGAACTTGGATTCCGGCTTTTTCAATGAGTTTTTTTCCAATTCGGTCCTGTGTGACAATCATCAGCCGTTTTTTGCGGCGGTTGGCCTCTTTTTTGAGCAGCTTCAAATTGACCAGGCTTTGGATGAGCAAAGCTCGTTTGGGAACAACAACAATCACTTCATCGGCCGAGGCTTTGCGCACCCGGTCGACAATCGAGGTGATTTCTTCGTCTATATCTATGTAGAGGGTTTTGTGGGACACGTTCGCTTTGCTTAAATTAAAAACTAAAAGTGAAAAACGAAAAACTGAGGTATCTGCTGCGCAGATTATTTTTTAATTTATTTGTCCGTCACCCGCAGGGTGACACCAAAACTTTTAACTTTTCACTTTCAATTTTGAACTTCTTTTAGTTTTGCATCATTTTTACTGCCCTTCGAAGCATGCTGGAGAGCACTTTTTCCTCGCCGACAAGGTCGAGAGCCAAATTGGCCAGTCCCATCGGCGTCACGTCCTGCGGATCACGCAGAAGCCCGGTTTTGTCGACGATATTCACTACGTCTTTCGGCTGAAGGAAATTCACTGACGGACCTTTCGAAAATGGCAAATTTCTGTGCCAGCCCGTGCTGGAAAGGCTTCTTTTTATCCCGGGAAGAGCCGACCCTCCTCCGCAAAGAAGAATTTTCGTCGGAAGAAGATCGGATTCGGAAAATTCCTGGAGCGAAAGCTCGATGCCGTCCAGCCAAACCTGGCAATCTTCGTCAAGCAATTTCTCGATTCTTTTTGTCGCGTCGTGCCCCAGCTCTCCCCGACCGTATCTGATTTTCAGGGTTTCAGCTTCGACGAAATTTATGTTGAGCTCCTGGGCCAGCCGTTTGGTGAAAGCGCGCCCGCCCAAAGCAAACATTTTTGTCCCTTCGAGACCACCGTTTCGAACGACGGCAATGTCGGTTGTCCCGCCGCCGATGTCAATGAAAATGGCGCTAAAATCAATCGTGTTTTCAAGACCCATGGAGCGAGCCACCGCATAGGGCTCCGCCGCGATGCTCAAAAGGTCAAGATCAAGCTCCTCGGCAATTTTCTGGAGCGCTCCCAGATGGATCATCGGCGCGTAGGCGTTGAAAATACCGATCGAAACATCCCGCCCTTGAAAACCAAGAGGATTGGTCACCCGATAGCCGTCAATCCGGACATCCACAATTGCCGCGTTGATGAGCTTCACGTCAATTTCGCTGTGGCCCGTTTCCCAGGCCAGTTGCTGGCGGATTTTGTCGAAAGCTTTCCATTGGACTTTCTGGACGATATTCTTGAGTTCCGGAAGATCAATTCGAAGTTCCGGTTTGAGCCGCTCATAATGAACCGTGGTCGTCGATCCTTTGACCAGCTCGCCGGCAATTCCGACAATTGTCTGTTCAACCCTCCGGACATTGGCCATTTCTTCCGCCCGGCCAATGGCTTCTTCACAGGAACGGATCACTCCGGAAATATCGCTCACCGCCCCCGACTGCATATCTCCCAACCGCTGGCGGGCGCGCCCCACTCCGGCAACGACTCCTTTTTCCGTTTCTTCGTCAATTTGAAAAACAAGGGCCTTCACGACTTCCGTCCCAATATCCAAAGCCAACGCGTGTCCCGCTCCCCGGCGCCTCAATATTTTGGAAAATATTCCCATATATCAACGATTTTTCAGGGTTTAGTTTTCGATCTTATTATACTAAAATATCCCAACTGTTGCAAAAGTTTTTTGACAGTGAGCTTCCGTATCGGCTAAGATTAGCCTATGACTTCAGCTTCTCTTGAAAAAATATACAAAATCGTCCGGATCATCATTTTCGCGGTTCCGGTCTTCACTATATTGCTTGGAATGTATCTTATCCTCTTCCCTGTTGAAAGTTTTGGCTATTCCGCGAGCCAACCGGAAAATTCGAAATTCGAAATTGCAAAAAATGAATCCCAGAATAAAATTTCTTTCGGAGTTTTTCCAACGCTCAACCACCAGTATATTGATCTCTCAATCGATTTCGGAAAAATCGGAAGCAGCTCGGCGGAAAAACCAACGCAAATAACTATTGAAAAAACCTATCAGGCTTTTCTTTATCCGGACGGAGAACCGATCAAAGACAAAGGAGAACTTCGAGATCTCCTTTTCCGGGACAACAAATCTCCGTATCCCAATGGTTCCCTTCTCCATCTCAAGCCGACAGACGAAGTCTATCTTCTCACCGACGGCAAAAAAATCCTTTTTCCAGGACCGGAAATTTTTCGCGCTTTCGGATACAACTTTGATAATCTGGCCGAGGTTGAAAAATCAACCCTGGACCAATTTCCGAACGCGGACGACCGCGTTTTTCTTTGGACCCATCCTCACCCAAATGGGACTTTGTTCCAGGCCTATCCTTCGCACAAAATATATCTGGTTGTGGACGGAAAAAAGCGCGAGATTGAAAACGTGCAGGATTTGAGCAACCTCTGGCCAAACTACTTCACGATTCCCGTGGACGACGCGGAAAAAAACAACCAGTTTGTCTGCCCTCCTGATGCCCAGCAAACAAAAAACGGAAAAGTCTTCTGCCGTTTTGACCGCCAAAAAATGCCTTCGAGTTTGGGAGGATATTATAATTTCGCCCTGAAATATCCGGACTCCTGCCCGATCGCCGGCGTGAACATCGAAAAGGCGAGCATCCGGCTGGTCACGGGAAAAACATTCGCGACCGTCAAAGATTCTTTCCGGAGCATCTTTGCTTCGGTCCTCAACCGTTATTTTCTGAAACAATGACCCCAAGCAATTTTTTCCAAAAAATGACCAAAGATCTTCTTGTGGCGCTTCTCATCACCTATTTTTTTCTGCTTATTCCGGAAATTGTTTTGCCGGGCATTGTGAGCTCTCACTTCAGCCCGAAATATTTTTTGGTGCTTATTCTGGCAGTCGCCTGGCTTCACGTCTGGCTTGGAAGAAAAAATCAGGCATCCGCGGAAAATGTCCGTTTCCGGGCAATTTCGAGAAACTTGTTGAACGCCATTCTGGCCGTCATAGCCGCGATGCTCATATTGAGCCTCTACAAGATGGATATCTGGGAAATAGCCGTAACTACTGTTTTTTCGCTCGCTCTCATAATCGCGACGGAAAATATGCTGATAAAAGAGGAAACATAAAAAAAACCGGGGCGGAAGCCCTCGGAATCTTTTTGAGATATTTTGCGAGCCAATCAGGTCATAATCAGCCGAATTTCTGAGAAGCGACTCGAGCTTAGTTAGCCTTTTTTCATCGCGTCGCGCCCACTTTTAATATATCCCATGGCTCCGCTCCGTTCCACGGTGTCTTTCATTTCTTCAGTTTCGGCGCCGATTTTTTCAGCGATTTTTTCGGCAATCTTTTTTGTTGTCCCCGTGCGGAAAAAAAATAACTAGAGTTTTCAAAAAAAATAACTCCGGCGTTTAATTTTAGGAAATAGCACCAAGACTAATGAGCAAAATAAACAAGAGAATAATCGTTCCAATAATTCCCATTGCCAATCCAAAGACAGCTCTCCCTTTTCCAAGTTTGCCAGGATTTTTTTTCAATTGTTTCAACGCAACAATTGAAACAATAAGTGAAATTGGAGCAAAAGGAGGCAGAATAGATAACAAGCCCAGATATCCGGCAATGATGGAAAGTCCGGTTCTTCCAACGGGTATGGCAAAACTGGCGCTCATCGGCTCCTTATTCTCTTTTGGAGTCACGCCTGTTTGAAAATTCCGGCCACATTTTTTGCAAACCGCCGCATTTTCATCGTTGTTCGTCATGCAATTTGGACAAAACATAAACTTTTTGTTAATTATTATTTTCTTATCTTGAATGTATAGTTTTTGGCAGTATCAAAGAAAATAAAATAAAAATCCCACATATATCACTACTATCACTATGGAAATGACCTCCGCCAACACCAGCCCTAAATTTCGAACCGGGTGAGATATTGTTTCCCGGATACCAGAGGAAATGCTTTGAAATTTTCTCTACCGGTCAAGACTAGAGCGGTTACGCCCAATACGATGAAAAAGGTGGCTAAAATCGCGCCCGGCCAATCTGAAAAAATTTCCATATTATGACTTCTAGATGTTTACTGCAAAAAAAATTGACTTACTTCCGCCAATGCCGTTTCTCGACATAGACAATCTGCCACCAGCGAAGGCCCGCGAAAAATCCTCCAATCACGCCGGCATAGATAAGCGCCCAGTATAAAAAACCTGGCAGAGGACTCCAGACGAACCAAAAAATTTGATCAAACTCCACCGGGAGTCCCCGCTTCTCAAGAATTTTGACAAATTTGAGCGTCAGCAGCTCAAAAGCCAAAAATCCCAAAAGTTTTCCGAGAGTTATCGCCAGCAAAACGTAAATCACTTTTTTGAGGCTCCATTTGTTTGTTTTTTTCTTTGGCATTGTTTTTTTATATTCGATCAACTCCCGCTCAAGTCTTTTATTTTTTCGTACTGGCTCATCAAAAAACTGATTATTTCCTCGTCACCTGACTGGCTGAACTGCTTCAGGAGTGTTTTCTCCGCCTGCTCAGGAACCAACGGCACAATTTTTACGGAGGGTCGTCCAAATCTGAGAGTATCGAATACATCGACCATTGCCAAAAGTCTCCCGTTATCGACATCGACATCTTCCATTTCTTCCATTAGCTTCAGCATATACGCATTAGTATCAGGATAAGGCAGTTCCTGAAATTCGTGATGAACCAAAATTGGATTGCAGACCCGCGGGCTTCTTCCCTCGTGTTTCAGATATCTATATCCCATTACTGCATGTCTCTGGACTACTCTCAGATCTTTTATTATGTCAAATTTACCAAAGGGCTTAGTAATAAATTTTAGGGGAAGTCCAATTTTCCCTATGTCGTGCTCCAAGCATGTTTCTACAAAATATTTTATCTCTTCGTCTGAAAAGTTTTGCCTCTTGGCAAGAAGATAGCCCAAATTGGTCATGCGCTGTGAATGAAACAGGGTCTCTTTCTTGTCGCCTTTGCCCGCCAGATCTTTCTGGCTCTTGATCAAAAAATTGTCCGCTTGGATAATCGCCCTCACTTCCGGCA
>JAQUQQ010000065.1 GCA_028716005.1 Candidatus Moraniibacteriota bacterium
TCGGCGCTCACTCCGCCGGCGCTTGCGGCGGGGTCGAAAAGCCACCATTCGTCGGAGAAATAGGCATCATTTGCCGAACGCGTGAGCGGCTTGTATTTGAAATTCGGCTGGACGAGTTCGATACGGCGTTCTTTTTCGAGCGTCTTGAGCAGATTCTTGGCTGTTTTTCCGGAAAGGCTCCGAGCGAGATAAAAGTTTTCGTTTCCGACGCCGAGAGGCGAGAGAGACACATTGTATATTTGCGCGATGGAATCCAGGCAATCGGCGCAGGCAATTTTCACCACCACTTCGTTTTCTTCGAATTGCCAGGAGCTATTTTTTTCCGGAACAACGGATTTTTTCACATTTGTTTTTGCAGATACGCAAAAAAATTGTCCAAAGGCAAAGAGAAAAAAGAAAAGAAAGAAAATAATCTTTTTTGAGAAAATATTTTTTGGCATTAAGCCTATTTTATACGAGGCTGGAATAAATTACAAGAAAATAGGACAAGTAAGACAAAACTTGTTTTTTGCGTATAATAAGGTATAGTAAAGACAGATAAAAATAATCAATATGAAAATCGGAATTGACGCAAGAGCCATCTTGAACCCCGAAAAATCCGCCCCCAGCGGAGTGGCGCATTATGTTTGGCATCTCGTGAAAAATATTCTTGAAATTGACTCGCCCGCTTCGCCGAATCGAGGCGAGGAAAATCAATACGTCCTCTTTTTCGATTTCAAGGTCCGGGATAAAGACGTCAAAAAATTCGCGCGGGAAAACGTGAAAATCAAATTTTTCCCTTTTTCCGACTACAAAAAATATATGCCGGGAGCCTACTCCGAAATTTTGGGGCTCGCTACCTACGCGCGGGAAAATCTGGATATTTTGCATGTCACTTCGCCCCTTTATCGCGTGCCGGCGACCTATCGGGGGAAAATCGTGACGACTTTCTATGACTTCGCGCCTTATCGCGTGCCGGAACTATTTCCGAAAATTTCCACCGCCAGGATCAAAGCACTCTACAGATTCATGGCCAAAAAATCGGATCGGATAATCGCCGTTTCTGAATCGACCAAAAAAGACGCGAAAGAAATCCTCGGCTATCCGGAAAAAAATATCTCCGTGGTTCATAACGGCATCGATAAAAGATTTTTTGAGGATTGCTCCACACCGGCCGAAAAGATAAAAAAAGATTATGGAATAAGCGGAAAATACATCCTTTTTCTGGGGACGCTTGAGCCGAGAAAAAATCTGACGCGGGTTTTGGAGGGGTTCGCCAAGTTCAAAAATTCATTTCAGGGAAAATTTGACTATCAATTGGTCGTCGCCGGGAAGCGCGGCTGGCTTTTCAAAGAATATTTTCAGCAAGCGGAAGACCTTGGAATCAAAAACGACGTTATTTTCACCGGCTATGTCGGCGGGGATGATTTGAAGCCGCTCTACTGCCACGCGGAATTTTTTGTGATGCCGTCTCTCTATGAAGGTTTTGGCCAGACAATTGTCGAAGCCATGGCTTGCGGCGCGCCTTGTCTTGTTTCGCGCGTGGCCTCGATTCCGGAAATCGCGGGCGACGCGGCGCTCTTTGTCGATCCGCATGACACGGAAGGAATCGGAAAAACGATGGCGAAACTGGCAGGCGACAAAAATTTGCGAGAAGAATTGAGCCAAAAAGGCAGAGAACAAGCCAAAAAATTCAGCTGGGGAAAATGCGCGCGGGAAACTTTGGAAGTATATAAAAATGTTTAAGCCCGTCAATCCGAAACAATCCCTTCCCGAAATGGAGGAAAAAATCCTCGAGTTTTGGGAAAAGGAAAAAATATTTGAAAAATCTTTGGAGATTCGCCGAGACGCGGAGCTCTATTCTTTTTATGACGGGCCGCCTTTCGCGACCGGCCTTCCCCATCACGGGCATTTGCTCGCCTCAACCTCAAAAGACGTGGTTCCGCGATATTTCACGATGAAAGGATTCCGGGTGCCGCGCCGGTGGGGCTGGGACACCCACGGGCTTCCCATTGAGAATATCATCGAAAAAAAATTCAGCTACAAAGGAAAGCGGGACATTGAAAAAAACATCGGAAAGTTCAACGCGGAGGCCAAAAAAACCGTCCTCCAGTTCGCGGACGAGTGGAAAAAAACAGTGCGCCGGATCGGCCGCTGGGTGGATTTCGACAATTCCTACAAAACCATGGACAACCCGTTCATGGAATCGGTCTGGTGGGGATTTTCGGAGCTTCACAAAAAAGGGTTGGTCTACAAAGATTCAAGGATTTCCCTCTATTGCCCGCGTTGCTCGACGCCCCTTTCGAATTTCGAAGTGGCGATGGACTCGAGCTACAAGGAAGTGAAAGACGCGTCGGTATTTTTCAAACTTAAATTACTCGCGAATAAAGAGCAAATTACAGCGAATGGGAGCGAATATTATTTTCTTGTTTGGACAACGACGCCCTGGACGCTTCTCGCGAACGTGGCCATCGCCGTGAACCCCCAAGCGAAATATGTCATCGCGCGGCAGGGAAAAGAAAAATATATTTTGGCCAAAGACCGCCTCGGATCTCTCGGGGGAGAATATGAAATCGAAAGCGAAATGATCGGCAAAGACCTGGAAGGAATCGAATACGAGCCGATTTTTCCCCATGGAATAGAAAACGGCTACCGCGTCGTCACCGGCGATTTTGTGAGCCTTGAAGACGGGACGGGGATTGTTCACATCGCGCCGGCGTTCGGAGAAGACGATTTCCGGACGAGAAAAGAAAACAAGCTTCCCATCATCGAAAACGTGGATGACGAGGGAAAATTCACCGAAGGCGAATGGGCGGGTGAAAATGTCTGGGAAGCCAACTTCAAAATTTTGAAAGATATTTCCGAAAAAGGGTTTGTCTTCAAAAAAGAAAACGTGAGCCACTCCTATCCCTTTTGCCATCGCTGCGACACAAAACTCATCTATATGTCCCAGCCGGCCTGGTTCGTGAAAGTTTCGGAGCTGAAGAAAAGGCTCCTCGCGGAAAATGAAAAAATCAGCTGGCATCCGGAGCATCTGAAACACGGCAGGTTCGGCCACGGACTGGAAACAGCGCCCGATTGGAACGTCTCACGCTCAAGATATTGGGGAAATCCGATGCCGATTTGGCAGTGCGAAGGCGAAGGAGAAAAGAGAAAAGAGAAAGAGAAAAGAGAAAGGAAGAGGTGTGATAATTTGAAAATTATTGGATCGTTTGGGGAATTAGAGCAATTATCAGGGAAGAAGCTCGAAGATTATCACCGACCGATGATTGATGAAATCACTTTTCCCTGTGAAAAATGCGGCGGCACGATGAAAAGAATACCGGATGTTTTTGACTGCTGGGTCGAGGCCGGATCAATGCCTTTTGCCGAGTTTCACTATCCCTTTGAAAACAAGGAAGAATTTGAAAAAAGGTTTCCCGCCCAGTTCATTTCCGAATATATCGCCCAGACTCGGGGATGGTTCTACACCTTGCATGTCCTTTCGGTCGGACTTTTCGGAAAGCCCAGTTTTTTGAACGCCGTGACGACCGGCACAATCACCGGCGCTGACGGAAAAAAACTTTCAAAGTCTCTCGGAAATTTCACCGATCCCAACATTCTCATCAACCGCTATGGAGCGGACGCTTTTCGGTTCTATCTCATGCACTCGCCTCTCATGGAAGGGGAAAATTCGAATTTCAACGAGGATGAACTGAAAGACATTTTCAAGGGAATGTTTCGAATGCTTTGGAATAGCTATTCCTTTTTTGTTCTTTACTCAAATATTGATAAATTTAGTCCCGAATCTCAAATTTCAAATCTCAAATCTCAAAACTTATTGGATAAATGGATTATATCCGAGTTGCATTCTTTGATAAAAAACGTGAATCAGCATATGGAAAATTATGAGATTTCAAAAACGGCGAGACTGTTTCCGGAATTCATTGACAATCTTTCCAATTGGTATATTCGCCGCAGCCGGAAACGCTTTTGGAAATCGGAAAATGATGAAGACAAAAAAGAGGCTTATGAAACTTTGCATCATGTATTGGCCGAACTCTCAAAAATCATGGCGCCGTTTACGCCATTTGTCAGCGAAGAGATATTCAAAAACTTAACCCGCCCAAATTTTTCTAACGAAAAAATTGATGGCGGGCAGGCGGGCGAGGAGTCTGTGCATTTGGCTGATTTTCCGAAAGCGAAAGAAAAAATTATAGACAACGAACTCAACAAACAAATGCGACTTGTTCGTAAATTTGTGAAGTTGGGCCTCGCGGCGCGAGCCAGAGCCGGCATAAAAGTTCGCCAGCCGCTTCAAGAGCTCATGGTCAATGAGATCATCGACGACAAATTGCTGGAACTTCTGAAAGACGAAGTCAACGTCAAAAAAATAGGTTTTTATGGCTCGATTGAAAAAAATCCCGGCATACATGTCGAAGAAGAAGGAAATTCCGTTGTCGGTCTCAATGTTGTCATTTCCGATGATTTGCGACTCGAAGGCGAAGCTCGCGAGCTTATCCGGCGCATCCAGGAACTTCGCAAGAAAGCGGGGTATGAAGTTGACAACCGCATCACTATCTGCTATCAAGGGGGGTCGAAGATATTCGAGAAATTCGGGGATATGATCGTCCGCGAGACGCTGGCGACCGGCGCGATTGAGAATGAGGGAACCGATTTCGAAATTGAAGAATTTTTTGAGCTTGAAACGGCGCCGGTGAAAATATGGCTGAAGAGGATTTGAGAGGTGAGATTTGAGATATGAGATATGAGATTTGAGAGGTGAGATTTGAGAAGAGAGATTTTTTGGAAGTAATTTTTTTGTATACTTCCTCCGCAATGCGGAGAACTCCTTAAAAAAGGTGAAAATATGAAAGGAATAAGCTTGGGGCTCTCAACGTGCGGAGGTGGAATTTGCATTCTTCGCCATAATTTTGTGATGAATGCGATTATAGCTTTTCTCTTTCTCTGTTTTCCGGTGTCCATCGCCATCAAGGCTTTCCCGGAAACTCTCAATTTTTTTGATGGAAGGCAGATCATCTTTCTGCTTCCGGTGTTGGGTGGTTTTCTGGAATGGGGAATGAATGCCGGATGCCACCTATGCCTTTTTTCTCACATTGATCAGATTGAATTGAATGACTGATCTCAAGCCCCGGCATTGCCGGTGAAAGGAAAAGGAGGTGGATGAGAATGGTCCGGAGCAGCATGCGCGATACGCGGATTTTGTGGATTTTTATCGGTGGTATTATTGTAATGATTGTCGCGATTCTTCCGGGTCTCA
>JAQUQQ010000066.1 GCA_028716005.1 Candidatus Moraniibacteriota bacterium
TTCGAATTGTATTGGAACCGGAACTTCGCCAAAATCTTGCCTGATGATAACCAGAAACGGGGGAGGCAAAGTTTGTTATAAAGTGGCAAGCGATTATCTGGGAATCCAGGAAAGCGTATCAGGCAACGCCTGTTCCTCGAATGCGGCGGATTATAAAAAAATAGTTGATCTTTCCGGAGGAATAAATGTATTCACCTTGACGACTTCTGGCTTTTACAGTTGTCCGAGCGCTATAAATGCCGCCGCCGCTTGCGATGGCGTGAGCGAAAAACGGCGCGGCTGGGTGGAAATAAATCTCAACATCGGCTTGACTTCCGGAAAAGAAATGGAAAGCGACCAAATCAATGTCCAAACGATCGTCTCTTCCCGAGATTACGGTTGGGAAGACATATAAAATTCAAAATTAAAAGTGAAAAGTGAAAAGTTTTGGTATCTGGCTTCGCCAGATTTTTTTAATATACCCTTTATTTTTAGTGCTTTACCTGCTAAAATGGGTTTATGAAAAGCAAAATTGAAGCCAAGCAAAGAATCGAAAAACTCCGCAAAGAAATCGACAAATTTCGCTATGAATATCACGTTTTGGACAAGCCGGAAGTTTCAGACGAAATTTATGATTCGCTGATGCGGGAACTCCGCGACCTCGAAGAAAAATATCCCGAGCTCAAAAGTCCCGATTCACCTTCGCAGCGGATCGGCGGGAAACCGCTCGCGAAATTCGAAAAAGTTCGCCACGCGCACCGGCAGTGGTCGCTCGACGACGCTTTTGATTTCTCGGAACTTCAAAAATGGGAAGAAAAGATAATAAGAATGCTAGAAAAAAATCTCAAATCCCAAATCTCAAATCCCAAATCTCAACTGGAATATTGCGCGGAAATAAAAATTGACGGCTTAAAAGTTATTTTAACCTATAAAAAAGGCCTCTTGGTTCAAGCGGCGACGAGAGGAGACGGGGTGATCGGCGAAAATGTGACAGAGCAGGTCAAAACTATCCAAAGTGTTCCTTTGAGAATCGAAAGACCTGTCAATTTGACAGTAGTCGGTGAAGCGTGGATGAAAAAAAGCGATTTGGGAAAACTAAACAAGGAGCGAGAAAAAGAAAATCAACCACCCTTTGCCAATTCAAGAAATGCGGCGGCGGGAGCCATTCGCCAGCTTGATCCGAAGATTACCGCCAAGAGAAAATTGAGCTCGTATGTGTATGATATGGACGATATTGAAGGTGAATTTCCCGAAACGCAAATGAAAGAACTGGAAATGCTCAAAAAACTGGGCTTCAAAGTCAATGAGCATCACAAGCTTTGCAAGAATTTGGAGGAAGTCGAAAAATTTTTCCGTTCCTGGGAACACAAAAGAAACAAACAGGAATATGGAATTGATGGCGTGGTTGTGAAGATTAACCAAAAAAAATTGCAGGACGCGCTTGGCTATACCGGAAAATCACCTCGCTGGGCGATTGCCTACAAATTCATTCCGGAAAAGGTGACGACCGTTGTGGAAGATATCAAAGTCCAGGTCGGCCGGACGGGCGCGCTCACGCCGGTGGCGCACTTGAAGCCTGTCCAGGTTGCCGGCTCGACGGTTTCTCGCGCGACGCTTCACAACGAAGACGAAATCAAACGGCTTGATATCCGGATTGGAGACACAGTTGTGATCCACAAAGCCGGAGACGTCATTCCGGAAGTGGTCGAAGCGCTCAAAAATTTGCGAACCGGCAAAGAGCGAAAATTCCATATGCCGACTCGCTGCCCGATTTGCGGAGGAGGGGTAAAGAAAGAAATAATACACAAAAACACAAAAACACAAAATTCCAAACAAAACACAAAACACAAAACACAAAACACAAAAAATATTCCAAATACCAGATACCAAATACCAGATACAAATCTTAGCGCGGCGCATTATTGCCAAAACAAGAAATGCTTCGCTATTGAAAAAGAGAATATCATTCACTTCGTATCCCGCAAAGGCTTTGATATTGAGGGACTGGGAGAGAAAATTGTCGAGCAGCTCATGAACGAAGGCCTGGTTTCAAATTTTGCGGATATTTTTGAGCTCAAAAGCGGAGACCTTGAGCCGCTGGAGCGTTTTGCGGAAAAATCAGCCGACAATCTCGTGAAAGCGATTGAAAAAGCGAAAAGAATTGAGTTCCCGAAATTTTTGTTCGCGCTGGGAATCCGGCATGTGGGGGAGGAGACGGCGATTTTAGTAATTCGTAATTTGAAATTAGTAATTGGGATAAAAATAAAGGATTTGAACGATATAATAAAATACTTGCCTAAGATCAGTGTCAAAGATTGGATGAGAATAAAGGGCGTTGGAGATAAAGCAGCGGAAAGTATGCATCAATGGTTCAATGAAAAAGAGAATATTAAACTATTAGAAAAAATGAAAGATTCAGGCGTAAATGTGGAAATTCCCAAATTACAAATTACAAATTACAAATTACGAGGTCAAAACTTTGTTTTGACTGGCGAGCTGGAATCCATGACCCGCGATGAAGCGAAAGAGAAAATCCGCTTGCTTGGAGGGGATATTTCGTCATCGGTCAGCAAACAAACAGATTATGTCGTGGTTGGCAAAAACCCGGGATCGAAGTATGATAAAGCGAGAACTCTCGGAGTGAAAATAATCAATGAGAGAGAGTTTAAGCGACTGATAACCGAATAATCAATTCATTAAGTAATTGGTAATTGGTAATTAGGATATCCGAATTACGAATTGCAGATTACGAATTACATTTTTGCTAAGCAAAAATAATGTCCAAAAAATAGCCAATCTTGCCAGAATCGAGATAAGCGACGAAGAAGCCGAAAAGTATTCGAAAGAGCTTTCGGATATTTTGGGTTTTGTGGAAAAATTGAATGAGGCGGACACGGACAAAATTGAACCAATTGCCCATATCACCGGAGCGAAAAATGTCACGCGCGAAGATGAAATTATTGAGGCGAATGCCGAGACAAAAGAGGGAATAATCAAAAATTTTCCGGAAAAGAAGGATAGGTTTGACAAGGTGAAAGCCGTTTTCTAAGCCTGGCTACAAAATACGAATCGTATACGAATATACAAATACTCCAATTCTCGTTTTCTTTTGTGTTTATGGATAGTATTTTTTCAAAAATTAGTATATTAGTAATCGATTAGTATTTAGTAGCCTAATCCGAATGATTCGAGATCTTCACGAAAAACTAGTAAATCAGGAAATCACTTCCGAACAGCTTACTTCGGATTATTTTGACGCAATTGAAAAAAAAGAGCCAAAAATCGAAGCCTTTTTGAGTCTCAACAAGGAATTTGCCCTCGACAAGGCCCGCGCGGTGGACAGAAAAATCCAAAACGGCGAAGAAATTGGTCTTCTGGCGGGGATTCCTTCGGCGATAAAAGACAACATGTGCATAAACGGGCTTCCGGTGACAGCCGGCTCAAAAGTTTTGGAAAATTATATCGCGCCCTACGACGCAACGGTTATAAAAAAACTGAAAAAAGAAGACGCGGTGTTTCTCGGAAAAACCAATCTTGATGAATTCGCCATGGGCTCTTCGACGGAAAACAGCGCCTATCAAACGACCAAAAATGCCCACGACACTTCACGCGTTCCGGGCGGATCGTCCGGTGGCAGCGCGGCGGCGGTGGCGGCCGATATGTGCGCCTATGCCTTGGGATCGGATACAGGAGGTTCAATCCGCCAGCCAGCGTCATTTTGCGGAACGGTAGGCCTCAAGCCGACCTATGGATTGGTTTCCCGTTATGGCCTGATTGCCATGGCTTCGAGTTTTGATCAAATCGGGCCTATCACAAGAACCGTGGAAGACGCGGCGATTGTTTTTTCAAGAATTGCGGGAAAAGACAGGCATGACAGCACGTCTGTGCCTCTGGTAGACAAAAATTATGAAGATTTTCTGAGTGGAAACGTGAAAAATCTGAAAATTGGGGTTCCGAAAGAATATTTTGAGGGCAATGGACTCGATGCTGGAGTGAGAAAAATCGTCGAAAATAGCATAGAAAAATATGAAAAGCTTGGCGCGAAGATAATTGATGTCAGCCTTCCGAGCGGGGAGTATGCGTTGGCGACCTATTATATCATCCAGCCATGTGAAGTCAGTTCCAATATGGCCCGCTATGACGGAATTCGGTTCGGCCAGTCGATCGAAAAGGGAAATAGTGAAGACAATTTCGTGCTTAAGGATATCTATTTCAAATCCCGCGCCAAATATCTCGGGAAAGAAGTGAAAAGAAGAATTATGCTCGGAACATACGCGCTTTCAGCCGGATATTACGACCAATATTATAAAAAAGCCCAGAAGGTGCGCGCGCTCATCAAAAATAAATTTGAGGAAGCCTTCCAGAAAGTTGATGTGATTCTTGGGCCGACGGCCCCGACGCCGGCTTTCAAAATCGGAGAAAAAACGGAAAATCCGCTGGAAATGTATTTGGCAGATATATATACGGCTCCGGCCAACATCGCCGGCATCCCGGCTATTTCCATTCCCGCCGGAAATGCTAAAATAGAGGGGAAAGAACTGCCGGTCGGGTTGCAGCTTATGGGAAAATGGTTTGATGAAGAAACTCTTCTCAACTGCGCGCACGCTTTCGAGATTTCCTAAGAAATTAGTTGTTGGAAAATAGAAATTAGTAACAGAAATTTGAAATTTGAAACTTTATTTCCATTTTCCACTTTCACATTTTTATAACAATTTTCCAATTTCTAATAACTACTTTCAAAAGCAATGGATACTGATTTTCTCGGCGCGTTATCTTCGGCCTACAACAGTTTTCTCCATTCAGCCTTCTTCTTTTACCTGAAGATTTTTTCCGCGTTCGTTTCCGTTTTGCTCTTTATCGATGTTGTTCTCCTCGTGTCGAAAAGAATTCGAACGGATTTTATGATTGCGGTTTATGGAATGCCGACTGGCCGTTTCAAAAAAGCAAAATATATTCCGCGGTGGGAGGCGATCAAGGGGCGTCTGGCGGCGGGGAGCGTCGCCGGGGGGAAAATCGCCATTATTGAAGCCGACAAGATGCTCGACGAAGCTTTGGGAAAATTGGGTTTCACCGGGAAAAACGCGGGCGAAAAAATAAGAACGATAAAGCCCGGCCAGCTGGTCGGAGTCGGGGAGCTTCAGGACACCCGGACTTTATACCACAAAATCATGGAAGACCCGGGGCACGAAGCCAG
>JAQUQQ010000067.1 GCA_028716005.1 Candidatus Moraniibacteriota bacterium
CGAAGCCAAATCGGCACCGGAGACCGAAGCGAGAAAATCCGGACTTATAATTTTCCCCAGGATCGGATCACTGACCACCGGATCAAGGAAAATTGGAGCAACATACAGGGAATTTTAGCGGGAGATTTGGGAAAGATTATTGACAGATTAGTCGAAGAGGATTTGAAGAGAAAAATTGGATGAATATCAACATCAAAGAAATCTTGCAAAGCACCCTTTTATCTCCTCTCGATACGGAGATTCTTTTGTCTTTGGCCGTGAATAAGCCCAAAGAATATCTTTTTTCCCATCCGGAAAAAAAACTTAACAAACCACAAATTTTACGTTATAAGTTTTACGTTGCGCGGCGATTGAGCGGCGAACCAATCGCTTATATAACCGGGAAAAAAGAATTCTACGGCCTGGAATATGAGGTGGACAAAAATGTCCTCATCCCCCGCCCCGAAACGGAATTGCTGGTGGAATTGGCATTGAAAAAAATACAAACTGCCGAATACGAGATACCAGATACTTTGATTGATATTGGAACCGGATCGGGAAATATCGTCGTCTCTATAGCAAAGAATATCCCAGCCAAACAACGAAAAAAAATGCAATTTTACGCCACTGATATATCAAAAGAAGCCTTGTTTATGGCTAAAAAAAATGCCAAGAGACATAAAGTTGCCAAAAATATAAAGTTTGTTCAATCTGACCTTTTGGAGTTTGCCAACAAGAAAAAAATAGGAGGAAATATAACTATAGTCGCCAATCTTCCCTATGTTTCTGACAGCCTATACAAAAAAAACAAGCATAATTTGAAATACGAGCCGAAAAAAGCACTATTAAGTAAAAAAGGTGGTTTGAGACATTATGAAAAAATGCTGAGGCAAATCAAAAAAATTATCCAAATTACTAATTACAGATTACTAATTACAGCGCTTCTCGAAATCAGTCCCGAACAAAAGACCGCATTGGCTAAAATAGCGAAAAGAGAACTGCCCTTGGCCAAAATAAAGTTTCTCAAAGATTTGTCCGGAAAATGGCGGATAGCCAAACTTTCCGTATTTGTTGACAAAAAATGCCCATAACTGCTATATTTTTTATACAAAGAACATTAATAATTTATCCAAGTCTAGAAAGGAAGGTGTAACAAGTGGAAAAAAATCCCAAAAATTCCGAAGAAAAAGACGAATCTTTGGAAGAAGGAGGGGAAGATATGAAGACCTGGCTTCAGGAAAACATGAGAATGCTGGTTAGCATCGTCATTGTTGTCGCGATCGCTGGAGGCATTTATGCCTATTCCAAAAGAACCCAGCCACAGACGGCGCAAGATGAATCAGCCGTATCTTCTGACCAGGGCGAAGGCAAAATCAGCGTCATAGGCGGAGATACAACCAAGGAAGAGCAGCAACCGGCTGAAGAAGCGGCAGGAAACGAAACCGCGGCTCCGGCGCAACCAACCGCTCAGACGCAAACGGCTCCAGCCGAGGCCAGCAAGGAAACCGGCAGTTCATTCGTTGAAACTGCCCAAAAAGGAGACAGCACAACCAAGTTGGCCCGAAGAGCTCTGGCTAACTACCTGGAAAAAAATCCCGACGCGAGCCTCACAGCCGAGCACAAAATCTATATTGAAGATTTTCTGCGCCGGCAAGTCAAAAACGGGAGACTCGGAGTTGGCGAATCCAGGGAATTCAGCAAGGATACCATTGCGAAAGCTATTGAAAAATCAAAGACACTGAGCGAGAGGCAGCTGAAGAATCTCGAGAAATACTCAAGCAGAGTGTCTGGACTAAAGTAAAAAAACTTTTCTAGGATAACCCAAATAAAAATTGTTCATTTGTATAAACCAGAAAGCCGGCAATGCCCGGTTTTTTGGTTGGACTCGTAGACAAAAAGGCAATATCGCGATAAGATTCCCTATATGAGAAAAACCCTTCGTCGAATCCTTTTTTGGCTCTTAGTCCTTCTTTTTTTGGCTACTACGCCTGTCGCCATCCTCTTCTCTCAAGGCTACCGCTTCGACCAGAAAAAAATGATTTTTGTCCATAGTGGAGCCATCACTCTGAAGTCTTTGCCCGCGAGCGTCAACATATATCTCGACGGAAAGCCGCAGTCGGGAAAAAATCTTGATATCATCAACAGCTCGATGACTGTCGGGGGTTTGCGGCCGGGAAACTATCACATCGCGGCCAGTTTGGACGGCTATAGCAATTGGGAAAAAAATGTCGAGGTTCATAGCGGCCTCTCAACGGAATTTTGGAATGTCGTTCTCGCTCCCCAAAATCCCCAGGTCAGCGAACTGGCGAGCCAGAATGTCGACCGGTTTTTCCCGTCGCCCTTCGGGAAGAAAACCGCCTATCTCGAGAATCTCGAGAAGGGAATTTCCCTTTGGGTGACCGATTTCAAAAAAAATGAAACCCATCAAGTATTTTCCGGAGACGACGCGCTTTTCTCGAAAGATAAACTCGACAATCTGGAATGGAATTTCAAAGAAGACTTGATGCTGGTTCCCGTTGTTCGAGGCAACCAGAAAGACTATCTTGTCGCCAGCTCCGACGGAAATATTGAATCCTCGTATCTTTCAGACATGACAAAATTCAAAGATATCCGAAAAGCCCGCTGGAGCCCGAAAGATAAAAATATTATCTATTTCTTGGCCAAAGGCAGCGATAAAATAAGCAATCTTTATGCTTTCAATCTCGACAGCAAAGCGCTTGATCTTGTTGTTCCGGAAATATCCGTATATGACATTTCCCAAAACTCGATATATTTTCTCCAAAAAAATAATATTCTTTTCAAAAGCGATTTGGACGGCAGCGGCACGGCTCAAGTCAACAATCGCCCCTTCACGGATTCAGATATTGGAGAAAATTCCAGAATGATTGTTTATGACGAAGACCGGCAAATTCTCATTTCCGGCATCGGCGAACTCTTTGTTCGGAACAATGGGAACACCGACCTTCTTCAAAAAATGGGTGACGGAATTTTGGGCGCCCAGTTTTCTGACGACGGAAAAAAACTGCTATTTTGGAACAGTAACGAGATAAAAGTGATGTTTCTTCGCGAATGGGAAGTCCAGCCCTATCGCGATGAGAATGAAATTCAGACCATCATCCGGCTCTCGACGCCCGTGGACAATGTTTTCTGGTTCCGCGATTATGAACATATTTTCTTTTCCGCGCAAAACAAAATCAAGCTTATTGAGCTTGATTCCCGCGACCACCGAACAATCCTTGATATTTTTGAAAACAATCTTGATGAATTCCCGGCCGCCTATGACAGCGGAAACGGATACTATTATTTCGTGAAAGATTCGAACGGGGAAAAGAAAATCTTCTATTTCGCTTTGCCGGAAAAGACCGGATTTTTTGGGCAATAATAAATTTCGACAAAAAAACACCTCGCGAAAAGGTGTTTTTTTATATATAAGTTTAGCGTTTTGAAAATTGCGGAGCGCGCCTGGCTTTTCGGAGTCCCGCTTTTTTGCGCTCGACTTTCCGCGCGTCGCGAGTGAGATACCCGAGATCCCTCAAGGCTTTTCGGTTGGTTTCATTATATTTCACCAGGGCCCTCGAAATTGCGAGACGCATCGCTTCGGCTTGCCCGCGGGGGCCGCCGCCTTTTGCCGTGGCGCTCACTTCGAAGTCGCCTTCAAAAGAAACCGCTTGAAATGGCGCGGCGACAGTTCTTTGAAGGTCAGCCAGAGGAAAATATTCCGGAAACAGCCGGTTGTTTATCTTGACGCTATCGGGAATTTTGAATTTGGCTTTGGAGACAATGATCTTCGCGCTGACAATGGCTGATTTTCTCCGTCCCAGGCCATGAAAATATTTTTGCTTGGCGGCAACCTTTTCCCCCTTTTTTTCTTCCTGGACCTTCTTTTTTTTCACTGGTTCTTTTTTGGCCATAGAAATCAATTTACAAAATCAACTTTCAAATTGTGGTTCGCGTCTGGAAAGACCAGAATCCTTTTCATTCGTTTCGCCCTCAATTTATTCTTGGGAAGCATGCCATAAATCGCCTCTTGGATGATTTTTTTGGGATTGGCTTTCAAAATATCGGCCGCTTTTTTGGAGCTTATGCCGCCGGGATATCCAGAAAAGGAATGATAGACTTTATTTTCCATTTTTTTTCCGGAAAAGCGGATGTTGGCGGCGTTCACAAACACGGCAAAATCCCCACTGTCTATGTGGGCAGTATAATCGGCTTTCTGCTTTCCCTGGAGCACATAGGCGGCCCGAGTGGCAAGCCGGCCGAGATATTCTTTCTCGCAATCAAAGAGGTAATATTTTCTTTGGGCTGGATTTCTGGTTTTCATTGTTTTTTCACAATTTCTTTCTTGATTATTTCAATCAGGGCCATTTTCGCGCTGTCCGAACGGCGGCTCCCGGTTTTGATGATCCGGACAAATCCGCTTTTCACCCGCGGCAGGCTTTGAGCTATCTCGAAAAGAAGTTTTGGCTCGACATTTTTCGGAAAAATAGCCCTCATTTGCCTCAAGACCGCCAAAGCTTCCGGCTTGTCCTTTTTTCCTTCCGCAAGAAATTCTTTTATCTTTCCGCAAGCCTTCTCGGCCATGGCTTTCAGCTCTTTGGCTTTCGCTTCGGTTGTCTTGATTTTCCCGCGCAAAAAAAGTTCTCCCATCAAAATCTTCATGAGGGCCTCTCTTTGTTTTTTCTCCCGGCCAAATTTTCTTCCTTTCTTGAGATGTTTCATAATAACCACTCGCGAATGCGAACGAAGAGTTCGCTCTTATTTGCTTTACATTCGCACTTTATTCACGAGTTTCTAAGCTTTTAATGTCAGTCCCAGATTACCAATGGCTTTCCGGATTTCTTTGATTCCTTTTTCCCCCATTCCTTCTAGGTTCATGAGTTCATCTTCCTGCAAAGCCACCAGATCGGCAATGGTTTTGACGCCGCTCTTTTCCAAAACATTTTGGGTCCTTGTTGAAAACGGAATGGAAGCCACAACAATCGCCATGGAGTCCCCTTTCTTCGCTTCCGGGATTCCTTTTTCGCCTTTTTCCTCCGCAATTTCTTCGGAAA
>JAQUQQ010000068.1 GCA_028716005.1 Candidatus Moraniibacteriota bacterium
CGGCGCAAACGGGGGGAATGTTCGGCTTGTTCTGAGCCGGCTTCCTAAAAACCCACGGCAAAAGGGGGTAAAGGCGATGGCTTGCGAAGAAAAGCAGACGGTGATCAGCTCGTCCCGTGGCTACTTCGCGGGATTTATCAAGAGTTCTTTTATGATCTTTTTTTCCAACCCTCACCCGGTCAATGGCCGGTTTTTTTCTTGCCCAATATTATTTTCTTTGCTAAAATCAAACCAAGCTAAAGGGGCTTAATTTTTTTATAATCCAACAAAAAAATGGAAAAACACTTCAAAGAAGAAAGAACGCTGGTGGTCATCAAGCCGGACGGGGTGCAAAGATCACTCGTCGGAGAAATCATCAAGCGTTTCGAGCAAGTCGGACTCAAACTTTCGGCCGTCAAAATGATGGTGCCGGAGCCGTCTTTCATTGAAAAGCACTATACTCTCGACCCGAATTGGATGCGGCTCACCGGTGAAAAGACCATCAAAGGCTACCTCGACAAGGGACTTGAACCTCCTTCCAATGATCCAATTGCCATTTCGCAAAAAATTCTTGACAACCTCAAAAAATATGTGACGAGTGGACCAGTCATTGCGATGGTTTGGGAAGGCGCGCATTCAGTGAAAATCGTGCGAAAACTCGTTGGCGGAACTGAACCGCTCACTTCCGATGTCGGAACAATCCGTGGCGACTATGTTTTGGATTCATATCAAATGGGTGATGTGGACGGCCGCAGCGTTCGAAATTTGATTCACGCTTCGGGGACGATTGAGGAGGCGGAAATGGAAATCAAGCATTGGTTTTTGGAGAACGAGCTGGTAGATTACAGATTGATCCAGGAACAGATTCTTTATGATGTCAATCTGGACGGAATTTTGGAGTAAAAAAATCGCGAATGGGGAGCGAATGAAAAACGAATCAGAACGAATCGTTTTAGCAAGTTCGCTCCCATTAGTTAATAATTAGCTCATAATTAGCGAGTGATTTTATGTCTCATCCCGAATACCAATATCTCAATTTAATCCAAGACATCCTTGACAACGGTGCGGACAAACCTTTGTTTCTCACGCCGGAAGTTCAGGAAATATACAAAAAAAGAGGCGAGGAGTTGCCTTTTATTCGCGGCGTTTTCGGTCGGGTCATCCGGTTTGATCTCTCGCAAGGTTTTCCGCTGCTCACCACCAAAAAGGTTTTCTATCGCGGAATTTTTGAAGAGCTTCTTTGGTTTTTGACCGGTGATTCGAACATTAAATATCTCGTTGACCGCGATGTTCATATCTGGGACGAATGGGCCTGGAAAAAATACCACAAGTGGGCTCTCAAGGAAGCGCCGAATGAAGACATGGAGCAGAAAGATTTCATCGCGCGTTTGAAAGGCGAGCCGGCAGACAGCGATTTCGCGCGCAAATGGGGCGATCTTGTGACAATATATGGCCGCATGTGGCGCAAATGGCCGGCGGCGGACGGGCATCTCATCGACCAGCTGGGATATTGCATCCAGGGCCTTCGGGACAAACCCTATCGGAAATCATATTGCGTTTCCGCTTGGAATCCCGATTTCATCTATTCCATGGCTTCGCCGCAGAACAAAAACGAAGTCCCGCCTTTTTGCCACACGACTTTCCAATTTGCTGTTGTGGACGGAAAACTGAATTTAGGAATGTATCAACGCAGCGCCGATCTTTTCCTCGGCGTGCCTTTCAACATCGCGAGCTACGCCTTGCTTCTCCAAATGGTTTCGCAAGTTGTGGGAATTCCGGCGGGTGAATTCGTCCATTTTTTTGGCGATGTCCATATCTATTCCAACCATTTCGAGCAAGTGAAGGAGCAGCTCAAGCGCAAGCCAAAGCCTTTTCCAAAACTCAAACTCAATCCGGAAAAAAAAGAAATTGACGATTTTGTCTATGAAGATTTCACTTTGGAAGGTTACGATCCCCATCCGGCGATCAAAGCGGAGATAGTGAACGTTGGAGGCTCATAACAACTCGCGAATGAGGAGCGAATAAAAAGCTAATCGGAGCGAACTGTCAAAATATTAGCTCAAATTCGCAAGTCATTCGCTTAAATTAGCGAGTTTTTTTATGAAAATAATATTAATGATGGCGATGACGGCTGACGGGAAGATTGCCAAAACTAGCGATCACTTTCCCGACTGGACGTCAAAAGAAGACAAAAAAATGTTTGCGTCCGTGTCGAAAGAACACGGCGTTGTTGTCATGGGCGACAAAACTTTCTTCACTTTTCCGAAACCCTTGCCCGATCGACTCAATGTTGTTTTCACGCTTCTCAAAAATCCCAAAGAGACTCCCGGCGTGAAATGGGTGACGGGAGAAGCGGAAAAAGTTCTCGCGGATCTTGAAAAAGAAGGATACAAGTCGGCCATTTTGGGCGGCGGCACGTTTGTGAATTCGCAGTTTCTCGGGAAAAAACTCATTGACGAAATTTGGCTCACCATCGAACCCAAAATTTTCGGGGATGGCCTCGGTGTTTTTGGAGGGGATTTTGATGTGAATTTGAAATTGTTGAGCGTTGAGAAAATAAATAATGATTCGGTAGTGGTGAAGTATAAGGTTGTGAAGTAAGAATTATGAATTAGGAATTATGGCAAATAAAAAAATTCATAATTCATAAATCGTAAATCATAATTCACTTGAATAATGTTATCTGATATTCAAATAGCGCAAAGGGCCCAAATGAAACCCATCCGGGAAATCGCGGCGAACTTGGGCGTGGGCGAAAAGTTTATCGAACAATACGGCGATTTCAAAGCGAAGCTGAAACCCGAACTTTGGGAAAGAATAAAAAAGCGGCCGGACGGGAAGCTGATTTTGGTGACGGCCATCACTCCCACGCCGGCCGGCGAAGGAAAAACGACGACTTCCATCGGACTCGCGCAAGCTTTTTGGAAACTTGGAAAAAATGCGGTTCTGGCTCTTCGCGAGCCTTCGCTTGGGCCATGTTTTGGCATAAAAGGCGGCGCGGCGGGTGGCGGATACGCTCAAGTGATGCCCATGGAGGACATCAATCTTCATTTCACGGGCGACATCCACGCGGTGACGGCGGCCAACAATCTTTTGGCGTCGCTTGTTGATAACCACACCTATTTTGGGAATAAGCTCGGAATCGACCAGAAAAATATTTTTTGGAAGCGCTGCCTCGATCTCAATGACCGGGCTCTCAGAAAAATCACTTTGCACATTCAAAAAAAATCCGGCGCCTATTCCCGCGAAGAAAATTTCAACATTTCCGTGGCTTCGGAAATCATGGCCATCCTCTGCCTCGCGGAAAATATCGCCGACCTCAAAAAAAGACTCGGGAAAATTATTGTCGGTCTCAACATGGCGGGAAAACCGGTGTTCGCGCGCTCTCTGAAAGCCGAGGGCGCGATGGCCGCGCTTCTCAAAGACGCATTGAAACCCAATCTGGTCCAGACACTCGAACACACGCCGACGCTTATCCATGGAGGACCGTTTGCGAATATTGCCCACGGATGCAATAGTGTTCTCGCAACAAAATATGCTTTGAAGCTTGGAGATTTTGCCATCACCGAAGCCGGTTTTGGCGCGGATCTGGGCGCCGAGAAATTTTTTGACATCAAATGCCGCCTTGCCAAACTGAAACCCGATGCGGTGGTGATTGTGGCCACGGTGCGGTCGCTGAAATATAACGGCGGCGTGCCAAAAGAAAATCTCGCCAAAGAAAATCTCGCGGCGCTTTCAAAAGGCATTGTGAATCTTGAAAAGCATCTTGAAAATCTCAAAAAATTCGGCGTGCCGGCGGTCGTCGCGCTGAATATTTTTCCGACGGACACCGAAAAAGAAATCAAGTTTGTGGAAAATGCCGCGAAAAAATTGGGAGCAAAAATTGCCCGTTCTGAAGTCTGGAAAAAAGGCGGAAAGGGAGGAAAAGAATTGGCCGAAGCGGTGCTCAAAATTCTGAAGAGCAAAAAGTCGTCTTTTGCGCCGCTATACTCGGAGAAAAAATCCATTCGGGAAAAAATTGAAACAATCGCGAAAGAAATATATGGCGCCGGCGCGGTCAGATATTCTCACGAAGCCAGAAAACAAATGGCGAGGCTTGAAAAAGAAAAACTTGGCCAGGTGCCGATTTGTATCGCCAAAACACAGTATTCTCTTTCGGATGACCCGACGAAACTCGGCCGGCCGGAAAATTTCTCTTTGAATGTGAGGGAAATAAAAATCTCAAACGGCGCCGGCTTCATCGTGGCCATAGCCGGCGAAATCATGACCATGCCGGGTCTTCCCAAAATCCCCGCGGCGGAAATGATTGATGTTGACGCGAAAGAAAAAATTCAGGGGCTGTTTTAGAAAAAAATTATATACTTCTGGGGCCCGCTTTTTCCTGACATTTAATGTCAGGAATTTTTTGATGGAAACTTGACTTTTAGGCTGTTTGTTTATAGTGTTATACTCAACAAAACCTTCAACGAAAGGGGGTTCTGGTGGGAAAAATAATATACTTGTCAAGCCGCAATGCTTGCTATCATTCATGTCACATCAGGTTCTTTTGTCGCCTCTGCGGAAAAATCTCTCCTTTCCAGAGGGGAATTATCCAGGGTGAAAACCAGCTCTTTGTCCCTATTTGCAGGAGTTGTCTCCTCGAGGCTCCGGAGAACGATATTTTGAATGCCATTCATACTGAAAACCCGAAGTATTCCCTGGAAGAGCTCTGCGGAGTTGCAACGGAATATTTCAGCTATATGAGGGAATTCACATTGCCCTCGCATAGTTGAAACAATTTTTGAAAACATATTTTGCGCATAGCCGACCCGGGGGAGTCGGCTTTAGTTTGACTAAAAAAGAAATTTGGCTAGAATATATTCACCAAATTTAAGGAGAAAAAGGGTGGAGAAAAAAAGGTTTGATTGGAGCAGGTTTATTTTTCCTGAAGGCTGCCGCTTGAGTGAAAGCGGCAAGATCGCGCTCACCAGAGAAGGTAATCATGCCGAATGCAATCCCAGCCCCTTCGGGATTTGCAACAGAGTGCCGACGGACAAA
>JAQUQQ010000069.1 GCA_028716005.1 Candidatus Moraniibacteriota bacterium
TCCTGGCGGTCTCCGACGGCTTTTACGTTATATTCCTCGGCGCTCCGGAGAACTGCCGGTTGCTGGGTGTCCTTATAAATGCATCCGGAAAGAAAAAAAGCACTGAAAATCAGTGTCCCTCCAAAAAATAATTTTTCGGCCAGTTTCATCGCCCAATTGCGTGTTAATAATTATTTCGAAGCTTTTCCAATATCCTTCCGAAACCGCCTTCCCTCAAAACCCACCTTTTCCATTTCAGCATAAACCATTTTTCGCGCCTCTTCAAGGGTTTTCCCCCGGCCGACCAAATGGGCAACCCTTCCCCCCGAGGTTATATATTTCCCTTCGGAGTCTTTCGTGATCCCGGCCGAAAAAGTGAGAGACTGGAATTCATTTTCAAAATATCCTTTGATCGGAAAACCGATTTTGTATCGACCGGGATATCCCGGATATTTTCCGCGCCCGGAGCTTTTCACTTCGCCGCTTGCCGCGACGACGTCGCAGAAATAATCGCTGACAAATTCTACGTTCAGTTCTTTCAATTTTTTGCCGAGAAGAGCCTGGCAAATATCTAGAAGCGGAGTTTTGAGGCGCGGCAGAATCACTTCCGCTTCGGGATCCCCCAGCCGAACATTTATTTCGAGAAGAATCGGTTTTTCGATATTTCCATCCTCAAAAATGAGGCCGAAATATATAAAACCCCGGTAGGTTATGCCTCGCCTTTCCCGAAATCCCTTGAGAATCGGAGCGGCGATTTTTTCCGTCACGATTTTAGTGAGTTTTTCTCCTTCCCATTCGTGCGGAGAAAATGATCCCATCCCGCCCGTATTTTTTCCCTCGTCGCCGTCAAGCGCCCGCTTATAATCCCGGGCCACCGGAAGCGGCTTTGATGCATTCCCGTCAGCAATATAGAAAAAAGAAAGCTCGCGACCATAGATTCTTTTTTGAATGATGACGCTTTTCCCGCCCCATTTCCCGATGCGCTGCATTTCAAAAACCCGGTCCACCGCTTCTCGGGCTTGCTTTTGAGAATCACAAACGATCGCCCCTTTCCCTTCCGCCAGACCATCGCATTTCACCACTACAGTATACTGAAGTGAATGAATATATGCCTTTGCTTCGTCAGCGCTCTCAAAAATTTCGAATTCCGGGACAGGAACGCTCAGTTCGCGGCAGAGTATATCCGTGTAGCCTTTGCTCGACTCCAAAACCGTGGCAACTTTCTTCGGCCCGACAATCGGAATTTTATATTTTTCGAAAATATCGACAATTCCCGCGCTCAATATTCCTTCCGATCCGCCAACAGCCAGGTCAATTTTTTCCGCGAGCGCAAAGCGGGCAATTTCCTCCGGTGTCCGCAAATCCGGCTGGACAATCAGACCATTTTTCTCCATGCCCGCGTTTCCGGGCAGACAAAAAACTTTTTTCACTCTCGGATCATGCCAAAAGCACCATCCGAGAGCATCCCCTCTCCCTCCGCTGTCGAGAACAAGAATTTTCATAGCATGTTTAGTATAATATAATGGGAGTATAGCTTTTCAGTCATTATACCATGAAAAGTTCGAAATATTTTTTATTCGCCGTCGTAATTATAATCACGGGGGCAGTTTTGTTCCTTGTGAATAAATTTTCGGTTTCAGACAAAAAAGGACCTCAAATGCCCTTTGACGGCAAACTAATTAATAATTCTAAAAATATGAAAATCACCAGCACGGCCTTCGAAAACAACGGCAATATTCCGCCAAAATATACTTGCGACGAGACAGGCATGAGCCCGGAACTTGCATTTTCTGGCGTTCCCCAGGATTCCTTGAGCCTGACACTCATTGTGCATGACCCCGACGCGTCCGTGTCCGGCGGTTTCACTCATTGGGTCATTTTCAATATGAGCCCGTCGCAAAAGGAAATCAGGGAAAATTCAAAACCGGAGAGCGGCATTGAAGGCACAAACAGCGGCGGAAAAACCGGCTGGGTCAGCCCCTGCCCGCCTTCGGGGGCTCATCATTATCATTTCACGCTGTATGCCTTGGACGAAACGCTGAAACTTGATTCATCCGCCACAAAAGTCGACATAGAAAAAGCCATTGCCGGTCATATTTTGGAGCAGTCCGAACTGATCGGACTATATCAAAGACAATAAGCAAATATCTGAAAAAAAATGAATATTCTTTTTACAAAACGAAAATCAGTTCGCAGTTTCAAACCGAATCCGGTTGAAAAAGAAAAGCTGGACGAAATTTTGGCGGCCGCTAATTCCGCGCCGTCGGCCGGAGGATTGAGGGCGAGAAAGATTGTCGCTGTCGAAGACAAAAAAATGAGAGCCAACATTTCTGAAGCGGCTTTCGGGCAAACCTCAATTGCCGAAGCGCCGCTGGTTCTGGCATTCGTGGCTCTCCCGAAAGTTTCCGCCAAAAAATACGACGAGCGCGGAAAAAATCTTTATGCCGTCCAAGACGCCACTCTTGCCGCGAGCTTCGCTTGGCTTCAAGCGGTGGATTTGGAACTTTCGAGCGTCTGGGTAGGCGGATTTGAGGAAGAAAAAGTTCGAAAAGTCTTGGATCTTGGAGAAAATGAGCGTCCTATCGCCCTTCTTCCCATTGGATACGCCTAAAATGCCTATTTTACTCAAAGCCACAATTCACGGCTATGTCCAGGGAGTCGGTTTTCGGTTTGAAGCCATGCAAAAAGCGCAGGAACTTCATTTGGTCGGTTATGCAAAAAACGAAAGCGACAGGACTGTCTATTTAGAAGCCCAGGGCGCGAGAGAAAACGTGGAAAAATTTCTCCATTGGCTCGAGCATCACGGTCCGCCGCTCGCCCGCGTCACCAAAGTAGAAACAAAATTTTCGCGCGAACTTGAAAACTATCAAGAATTTTCTGTCAAATACTGAAAGCAAGTCCGTCTTGCCAGCCTTTTATTTTTTTTCTAAAATTGATAATAGAAAATCACCAGCTCAACGAGGCTGGTATATTTTGAGCCAAGAATGGAAAGGGAGGAAAGTGTGGTAAAAGCAACAGCCGAAAATTCAAACTTTTGTTGTCCCGCATGCTTAGGAAATGTGGCAAAAAAGCTCGGGACTACGGAAATTTTCTTGCTAAAAATTTTAGATTTAATAAGGCAAGGAAATTTCGTGAAAGTAAACGGGTATTCATTCCGGGTCGGGAAGCTATCTCCCATTTTTGAAGGTTTAACCGGAGGGAAAAGAGCCCTCTTGGGGTTCGAATGTCCCGTCTGCACGTGCGCGGGAGGCCGGCAACTTGTTGACCGCCTGATTCCTCAATCGCTTTAGCCAGCCCCTGAAACAATTTTACCCTCCAAAAATCTTGGCAAAAAAAATTAGGGCGGTCCCAAATTGCGGGACCGTCCTTTCCTTTTATAAAAAAGTTGTTATTTCAAATTTCGTCTGCCTTTCGGATTTTTATACACCAGCACGATTTCATCGCACAAATACCGGCCTTTGCAGTCCAATCTGTTTTTTCGGCAGCGTCGGCAATCCTCCCCAACTTTTCGGCTGAACATCTGTATCCCCGCCGGAAAAAAACCCGCCGGAGAGAAAATTTTTTCCGCCACGTCTTTTGTCGACAAAACGAATATCTTTTCCACGGATTTTGTCTTCTTGAGCTGTCCAAGAACTTTTCCAAAGAGGCGGCTTGCCAGCCCTTTTTTTTGATAGGGAGAATCCACGATAAGAGCGATGATCTCCGCGTCGCTGTCCCATTTTTTGAACCCGCAGCAACCGACTATCTTTCCTTTTTGGTTTTCCGCGACAAAAAAATTCCTCGCCAAACGGGAAATTTCTTCCGGGCCGCGGGAAAGAGTCGTTGAAAATTTTTTGGTCAGTCGGCTTATTCCGGCGCTGTCACTTTTTGAAGCCTTTCTTATTTTGAACATATCAATGACCTTTCAAAATTCCCATTTTTCCTGGGGGATAGTAGCAGCGGGGATTGGGAGTTTCATTGTAGTCGGCACAGCAATCCTCATCCATATGAACCGCTCCTCCTCTTTGTGGATGATCGCTATGGCCGGCGCAAACCCGCCTTCCGTCAGAAAGACCCGTGGTTGGTCCGGTCGGAACCGGACCGCTCAAAATTCGGGCAATCTCCGCGGCACGCTGCCTGGCTTTTTTTCTCGCCGTCGTCACCCGACTCGCCTGACTCTCCACTGTTCTGGCCGCGACCGACATTGTTTCGGAAACTTTTACTCCCTCCGGAAGAATATTTTCTCCGTCCCCCGCCAAATCTTCATCCTTTTGACTTTCAGCCGCCAGGACATTCTTTGCGATTCTGCCTTCTTTTTGCTTATAATCAAACAAAATCTTTCCGCTCGCGAAAGAAAAAACTCCAAAAAATCCGGCGCAAAGCAAAACCAAAAGCATTGTCTCCGCGCTTTCCGGATCAAATTTCACTTTTTGAAACGGATTTAGTTTTATTTTCTTGGTTTTTTTGCGTTTCATATTTTCGGCGATTCTGGACAAATTATATCAAAGAATCCGCCATTTGCGCAAAAATTCACCCTTCCAAAAAATATTTTTGTTGCAACGAAATTGCAGTTTTTTTTACCAAATAAATTCACTACCATAGATGGTAGTGAAGAAAATTAGAAAAATATCCTGTGAATTTTATTTTTTGTATATCCTCAAGCTATTCGCCACTACTGAAACAGAAGAAAAAGCCATCGCCGCGGCGGCAATGACGGGGTTCAAAAGTCCGGCCATGGCGAGCGGGATGGCAACGATATTATAGCCAAAGGCCCAAAAAAGGTTTTGGCGGATGGTTTTGAATGTCAGCTTTGAGACGCAAATGGCTTCGAGAACTTTTTTGAGATTGTTTTGAACGAGAACAATCTGCCCCGCTTCTTTGGCGATATCCTGCGCGCTGCCCATCGCGATTCCAAGGTCGGCCTGAACAAGGCTCGGCGCGTCATTGATT
>JAQUQQ010000070.1 GCA_028716005.1 Candidatus Moraniibacteriota bacterium
TCTGACCGTTCGGCAGGCCGAAGACAAAGTCCGTGAAGTGACGGTTTCCACTCACAAAAGAAGAGTCGGAGCGGTTGTTCAAGACCCTGTTTTCAAAGAAAAAGAGGATCAAATCGCCCAAGTTCTGGGGACAAAAGTCCAAATCAAAAAATCTGGCGGTGGCGGAAAGATTTTGATTGATTTTTACAGCAGCGAAGAACTGGAAAATATAACTTCGAAAATAATAAAAACATCCTGAAGAAAAATTCAGGATTATAGTCAAAAAAATTTCCCGGCGTTTTCAAATCGCGCCGATGGTTATTCCCGCCCGCCTTAGCTGCTGGCGGATTTTTGATTTGGCGTTGGAAGTTTTCACCACCCGCAGCCAGTCCTGGTTGGGGTTCTTCGCGTCTTTCGAAGTGAGGATCTCAATCACCTGGCCGTTCCTTATTTTCGAGTCGAGCGAAACAAGCTTTCCGTCCACTTTGGCGCCAATCATGCGGTTTCCGATTTCCGTGTGGACCGCGTAGGCGAAATCAATTGGAGTCGCGTCTTCCGGAAGGTTGATGATATCGCCCTTCGGAGTGAAAGCGAAAATATGGTTTTGAAAAAAATCAATCTTGAGTCCCTGCACAAATTCGTGATTATTTGTGCCGAGGTCCTTTTGCCATTCCCGCAGCTGTTTGACCCACTCTAGCTCCTGTTCTGGAATTTCTTCGGGAGTGTATCTGCGCAGGAAATAATCCCGCCAGGTTTTGGGCCCGGAATAAATCCAATGGGCGGCAATACCGAATTCGGCCTCATCGTGCATCCGCGAAGTGCGGATTTGGATTTCGAGAAACTTTCCCTCGGGACCGAAGACAGTGGTGTGGATCGAGCGGTATCCATTGGGCTTAGGAAGGGAAATATAGTCCTTGATTCTTCCGATGAGCGGGCGATATTTTTTGTGGACTATCCCAAGGGCTTCGTAGCAGCCAGGAATATCCGGAACAATGATGCGGACCGCCACAACGTCATATACCCGGCCGACATTCATGCTATGCTTTTGTAGCTTCAGAAAAAAACGATAAATTTGTTTGGCCCTTCCGTGGATGTCGATTACTTTTATGTTGCTTTTTTTGAGTTCTTCCTTGAGCTCTTCAATCGCGACTTCAAGGTCCTTTTTTCTTTCTTTGAATTCTTTATCCAAAAGCCCTTTCGCCAGATTGTAGTTTTCGGGTTCAAGAAATTTGAAAGCCAAATCCTCGAGTTCGCCTTTTATTTCCCCGATTCCGAGGCGATTGGCAATTGGGGCGTAAATTTCCTTGGTTTCTCGGGCAATTCGCTCTTGTTTTTCAGGCGGAAGGGCGTGCAGCGTCCGCATGTTGTGCAGGCGATCAGCCAGTTTGATAAGCACAACCCGGATATCTTCGGCCATCGCCAAAAAAATTTTGCGCAAATTTTCAAGTTGGACTTCTTTTTTGTCGCCGCGCAGTTTGAATTTTCCGAGTTTTGTGATGCCGTCGACAAGCTCCGCGATTTCGTCGCCGAATTTTTGGCGGATATCTTCGAGAGTGAATTTTGTGTCTTCAGGAACGTCGTGAAGAAGAGCGGCGGCAGTCGTGCGCGACCTCATTCCGATTTCGGCGAGAATGGCGGCGGTTTCAGCGCTGTGTTCAAAATAGTCCTCTCCGGTTTTTCGTTTCTGCCCCGCGTGGGCATTTTTGGCAAATTCAAAAGCGTCAGCCACGAGCTGTTTTTGCTTGGCGTTCAAGGGGTTTTTGTAGCGGGAGTAGAGTTCGTTTAATGTCATAAACAAAACTCGCTAATTTGAGCGAATGATTCGCGAATTAGAGCTAATGGCATTTAGTAAAGTTCGCTCTTATTAGCTTTAATTTGCTCTGCATTCGCGAGTTATTTACACTCTTTGTTCGAACACTTTGTTTCGCCTTTGGCGGCGAACACCATGAGGCTACCGCATTTTTCGCAAGTTTTTCCGGTTGGCCGGTTCCAGAGGGAAAAATCGCAATGAGGATAGTTTGAACAGCCGTAAAATAATCTTCCCTTCCGAGATCTACGCTCAAGGATGTCGCCCTGCGGGCGATCCCCCGTAGGGGGACACTTTGGGCATTTCACGCCGGTGGTTTTGTCTGAAGTTATCTTTTTGATGCCTTTGCAGTCGGGATATTTGGAACACCCCAAAAACGCGCCATATTTTCCGCGCTTCACTACCATCGGCGCGCCGCATTCCGGGCAAGTCTCGCTGCTATTTTCCTCTTCGACTTTTTTCTCCTCGGCTGTTTTTTCGGTATATTTGCATTTGGGGAAATTGTTGCAGGCGATGAATTTTCCAAACCTTCCAAACCGCACCAAAAGGTCCCCGCCGCATTCCGGGCATTTTTTGTCGAGCTTCTCGAGAATATCTTCCTTTTTGATTTCTTTCGTTTTGCCCGCGAGATTTTTGTGGAAAGGTTCATAAAATTCGCGGATGACCGGCACCCATTCTTTTTTGCCTTCAGCAATCCGGTCAAAATCCTCTTCAAGCGTGGCTGTGAAGGTCATATTGACAATTTGCGGAAAATGCTCGACGAGCAAATCGTTTACCAGAAAGCCGATTTCAAGCGGGAAGAGCCGGCGCTCCTCGTTTTTTTCAATATATTTTCGGTCAAAAATCGTTGAGATGGTGGGGGCATAGGTTGAGGGCCGGCCGATTCCGTTTTCTTCAAGGACTTTCACGAGGCTGGCTTCAGTATAGCGGGGCGGCGGCATGGTTTCTTTTCGGTTGGCTTTCGCTTCCGCAAGATCCAAAATTTCTTTTTCTTTGAGAGGAGGAAGAAGATTTTCTGTCACAGGGAGCTTGTCTCCCCCGCCTGCAACGCTATGCGTAGCATTGCGGGCAGGATAAACCTTGAGATATCCGTCAAACTTGATTGTCGAGCCATTGGCCTGGAAGGTATAATTATTTTTCGCGCCTTTGGCATCGATCAGAACCCGGACCGAATTGAGAATGGCCGGTTGCATCTGACAGGCAACCATCCGGCGCCAGATAAGCCGGTATAATTTGTGCTGGTTCAAGTCAAGCGAGCCGTTTAGCTCATCCGGGGAAGCTTCTGGCCGGGTTGGTCGGATGGCTTCATGAGCTTCTTGGGCGCCTTTTGACTTAGTTTTATAAAATCTTGGACTTTCCAAAGAATAATTTTTTCCGAAAAGTTTTTCGATCGTTTTTTTCGCGGCCAGAAGTGAAGGAAGAGAAAGATTCGTGCTGTCGGTACGCATATAGGTGATATGCCCCTGTTCATAGAGTTTCTGGGCGATCATCATCGTTTGCTTGGCCGAAAATCCGAGCGAATTGATGGCGGCTTGCTGGAGAGTGGAAGTGGTGAAGGGAGGTGGGGGAGTGCGGGTGGTTTCTTTTTTCAAAATTTCAGAAACCTTGAAAGCCGCTTTTTCGAGTTCCGCTTTGATTTCCAAGGCCTCCTTCTCGCTTTTGACGGTCGATTTTTTCGACTTATAATCCCCGGCAAAAAGTTTGAGAGTGGCGACTTCTTCGATTTTTTTCTCGTTTTGCTGGATCAACGCGGCTTCGAAAGGATCAGAATTATTTTTGTCTTTGAGTTCGGCCGAAATGGTCCAATATTCTTCTTTTGAAAATTTTTCGATTTCCCGCTCGCGCTCGCAGATGATGCGAAGGGCGATTGATTGCACCCGCCCGGCGGAAAGTCCCCGCTTTATTTTTTTCCAGAGAAGCGGAGAGAGCTCGTATCCGACAAGGCGATCGAGGATGCGCCGCGCCTGCTGGGCGTCCACCAGATGAAAATCCAGCTGCCGCGGGTTTTCCAGAGCCTCTTCGACGGCTTTTTTGGTGATTTCATGAAAAACAATCCGGTTTTTTTCCTCGGGGTTCAACTTCAAAATTTCCGAAAGGTGCCAGGCAATGGCTTCGCCCTCGCGGTCTTCGTCAGTGGCGAGAATCACAGACGCGGCTTTTTTCATTTCGTCTTTCAGAGGATTCACCTTTTCGCGGGCTTTGGCGTTCACGACGTATTTCGGCGCGAAATTGTTTTCAATATCAACGCCCATTTCCTTTTGGGGAAGGTCGCGAATATGGCCATATGAAGATTTTACTTTATAATCCCTGCCCAGAAATTTCGAAATCGTCCGGGCTTTGGTGGGAGACTCGACTATGATTAATTTCATAAATTTTGAATTTCGAATTTTGAATCAAATCTTAATGATATAATTTTGAAACATTAGAAATTCGGTCATTCGAAATTCATTCGAAATTCGAAATTAAAAATTCAAAATTATAATCTAATGTAGTTCTGCCCTCCAATATTCTTCACGACCCCCTGAATTTCGAGAGTTGCGAGCGTCGAGCCGATGGTCGCTGGATTAAGTCTAGTCAATTTCACGAGTCTGTCAACATGAAGAGGATCGGAACCTAATACGCTCCAAACTTTTTTTTCTTCTTTTGTCTTCGGCTCATACATCTTTCGGGACACTGGCCGATTGCGCTCCGAAAGGTTGAGTTCCTGCAAAACGTCAGCCGCCGATTCAACCAGTTTCGCCCCGCTTTTCAAAAGAAAATTGGCTCCGGTTGACTGGGGAGAAAAAATCGAGCCGGGAACGGCAAAAACTTCACGGCCTGCTTCAAGGGCAAAACCGGCTGTGATGAGGGATCCCGAATCAAGCGCCGCTTCGACAACAAGCGTCCCGAGGGTGAGTCCGGCCATGATTCGGTTCCGGGCGGGAAAATTTTGCTTGAGTGAAGGAGTTTTTGGCGGATATTCAGTGAGGAGCGTTCCACCGCTCGCGAGAATGTCCCGCGCCAAATTGAAATTGTCTCTTGGATAGATGGTTTCGTCGTCAATCCCGGTCCCAAGGACGGCAATCGTCGCGCCCTCGGCGTCAAGCGTTGCCCGGTGGGCGATGGCGTCAAT
>JAQUQQ010000071.1 GCA_028716005.1 Candidatus Moraniibacteriota bacterium
ATCGCTGTCCAAATGATAATTTGAATCAGGATTTCAAAAATATTCCCTATTCGAAAAGTGAATTGGTTTGTTCGATAAGCCATTTGCCTCACCCATTCAGTTTTGACCACAGTGAGATATTTTTTCATAAAACTGCCGACATTTCACTTTCCCACAATAGCAAAAAAGCCTTGAAAAAGACAATGGGAAACATCCGAAGCAAAAGAAGTATTGACAGCTCGCAACTATTTTTGCTAGATTATTTTCATTATGCGTGGCGGGATAGCTCAGATTGGGAGAGCAACAGACTGCAAATCTGTGAGTCCGGGGTTCGATTCCCTGCCCCGCCACCAGCTATTTTTGAAAAAATATGGTCTTGAGGAGGAGCTAGCGGGGACGACGACGAGAGAATTCACGTCCGGGTTCCTTCTTAAGACCACCAGTTCTTTTTTGTTATTTTTTTCCCAGAGCCCACGTAGCTCAGCTGGTAGAGCGCTGCTTTGGTAAAGCGGAGGTTCACCGGTTCAAGTCCGGTCGTGGGCTCCAGCGGAAAATTCCGCTGGAAAAAACTATATGTGTGGGGGATACGCCAAATCGGGAAGGCACCGGACTGTAAATCCGGATATGACGAGGTTCGATTCCTCGATCCCCCACCACCCCCTTTTTTTTCAAGCAGGCAACGCCCTGTCTTTTTTTATAAAAAATTTGCTACAACTAATTGTAGCAAATAAATACTACTATATATCGTAGTAAAATTTTTACTCACTTTTTTTCCAAAGCTCGGCTTTTTCCTGACGGGAGCTGAGCTCCCGTCATTCCTCAAAGCCAAGCTTTATTCAAAGTTCATCTTTTTGTATATCTTCCGCGTCACTTCGACGTCCGCGTTGCAATAAGCGCAAATTTCTTTGTATTTTCCTTTTTTGTAATAGGAAAAAACTTCCGACCCGTCCATATTTGTTTTTGATGATCCAAGTCCGAGCGCTCGCGCCAAAGAATCAAGAGAAACGTTTTTTCCGTATCCCCATTGGTTCCACTCGTGCATGGCATCATATATCGGCTCGCTGCGGTATCTCGCAAAACTGAGGCGCACTTTCGTTTTCGGTTTCACGCCATGGATGACGGAACGCTGGATGATATATTTCAGGTCAAAATCCATGATATTGAACCCGACAAAAAGATCGACGTCTTTGGCTGCTTCCCAAAAGTTTTCCAGCATCTTCTTTTCATTTTCGTCCGAGATGCAATGCACCATGTCGTCGTTGATGGCGTATGAGATGCAAAAAATTCGCCCGAATGTCCCATCGAGCCCCGTTTCCGCCAAAAATTCTTCGAAACTTTTCTTGTATTTCTCGCCATTTCTTTCCCGTTTCTTTTTGCGGTAAGCATGAATTTCTTTCAAGGCTTCATGCACATGCTCCGGCGCGGGCAAAGTCTCGATGTCGAGAAACATTTTCTTCTGAGGATCGCGATTGTAGTAGTTATTCATAAACTTCAATATAAAATTACAAACTTATCAAATTACAAAATTCCAAACAAAACGACAATTTTCAAACTTCTCAAACTACAATTTTTTGTACTTTGTTTAGTTTGTTTATTTGTTTGGCATTTTGTCGCTTTGTGGTTTTGGATATTTCACATCCTCTCCGGCGCGCTGATTCCCATTATTTTCAGCACTTCCGCGAGCACGATTTGCACCGCTTTTACCAATTCTAATCTTTGCGCTGTCAGTTCCAAATTATTCTCATCAATCACCCGGCATTCGTCATAGAAAGAATGGAACTTATCCGCGAGGCCCATCGCGTATTGCGGGAGATAATGCACGGCGTAATTTTGGGAAATTTCTTCGACAAGGTCCGAAAACTTTAAAAGTTCGAAAATCAACACACGTTCTTTTTTGTGCATCCTAAAGTCGGACTTTAGGAAATTCCTAAAGTCCGACTTTAGGAAATCTCCTGCCTTTCGCAAAATACTTGCAATTCTCGCGTGGGCGTATTGGACATAATAGACAGGGTTTTTCTCGCTCCGCTCTTTGGCAAGGTTGAGGTCAAAGTTCATGTGCGTGTCCGCGCTGTGCATCAAAAAGAAAAACCGCGTCGCGTCGCACCCGACTTCATCGATGAGATCGTCGACACTCACATATGTCCCCGCGCGCTTCGACATCTTCATTTCTTCCCCGTTCTTGAGAATCCGGACAAATTGCGTGAGGATGACATCCAGCTTGTTTCCGTGTCCCAATGCCTTGAGCGCGCCTTCGGTTCTCCGCACTTCTCCATGATGATCCGCTCCCCAAATGTCAACGAGTTTTTCAAAACCCCGCTCCAGCTTGTCGACGTGATACGCGATATCGGTTCCGAAATAGGTTTTTTCACCGTTTGATTTCACAACGACGCGATCTTTGTCGTCTCCAAATTCGGTGGACTTGAACCACACCGCCCCGTCTTTTTCAAATATATATCCTTTTTCTTTGAGCGCGCTCAAAATTTCATCCACCTTTCCGCTTTTTTGGAGTTCTCTTTCGGAAAAATAATTGTCAAAATGAATGCCAAATTTTTCCATCGACGGCTTGATGATTTCTTCGAGAACAATCGCCGCCCCCTCTTCCCCTGTTTTCCTCGGATCCCCTTTCTCAACTCTCTTTCTCAAATCTTCAATATATTCTCCACTATATTGCGCTTCGGCGTCGCCCAAAATAGAATGTCCCAGAATATCCGCCTGGTTTCCCGTGTCGTTGACATAGTATTCGCGAAACGGCATGTAGCCGCATTTCTCCAAAACATTCGCCAGCGTGTCGCCGAGCGGTCCCCCGCGGGCGTTGCCGACATGAATCGGACCGGTCGGATTCGCCGAAACGAAATCAAGATGAATTTTCCGGCCCGCGCCAATTTCAGAATTGCCAAATTTATTTTTCTCTTCATTTATTTTCACTACGTTATTTCGTAGTGTCTCTTCTGCCAGAAAAAAATTAATAAAACCGGGTTTTGCTGTTTCGATCTTTTCAAATATATCCTTCTCGGAGAGTTCGCTCTGCAATTTTTCCGCTACCTCCATCGGATTTTTCCCGACAACTTTGCCTAAAACAAGAGCCACATTCGTCGAAAAATCCCCCATCCCCTCCGGCGGATAATCTATTTTTATTTTCTCCGCGTCAAAGTCCACCCCAAACGCGGATTGAATAGCTTGCTGTAAAAGCTTTTGGATCTCTTTTTTCATAAATTCAGTATAGCAAGGGATTTGAAATAAAAAAAGCCGGGCTAACCCACCACATGTGCTAATCATTACACCCTGATTTCTCTTCCGAGAGGGGGCTATTAAGTAATGACTTTCCAAGTGGCGCCCGGCATGGGACAGATAAATTTTGAGTGGAAACAGTTTCTTTACACCGCCGGGGCTGCCAGTCCCGCTAATCCACTAGCCAGTTTGCCCTCCTTTCGTAAAAGAATCCTAGCATAAATTTCTATTACGTCAACAAAAATTGCCTAAAACCTAATTTCCCGCTTTAATTAGAGTATGAGTGTATTAGCAGTGAACAAACGAGCCAGTTTCGATTATGACATCTCGGAAAAATTCGAGGCTGGTTTGGTATTGCGCGGATATGAGGTGAAATCAGTGAAAACGGGACACATCAGCTTGAAGGGCAGTTTTGTGACTGTGAAAGACGAAGAACTTTACCTCACAAACGCCAATATTCCTTTATACAAACATGCGGGAGCAATTGCTAACTATGATCCTACCGCGCCCCGAAAATTGCTCCTTCACCGGGCTGAAATTCGCACTCTTATCGGCAAATCAAGGGTCGAAGGGTTGACACTTGTGCCCATTCGGGTATATACTAAGCGAGGTCTTTTGAAGCTCGAATTTGGCATAGGAAAAGGCAGAAAGAAGCATGATAAGCGCTCTGTAATACAAAAAAGGGAGAGTGATAGGAAAATAACAAGAGCTTTGAAAAATCGTATTTAGTATCTCGAACTTTGTATCTCATATCTAGTATTTGGTATATTTTTAAAAAAATTATACTAGATACTAAATACCATATACCAGCTACAAACTTGGGGATGCTAGGCATCGACAATTTGTTCTCTCAAAATAAGCAAGTCGAGCATGACATTAGACTCGCAAAACCTTGTGTCAACGATCATAAGTGCAAACTTATTTTCAAAGGTTAAGCAAGCTTTTCAGCCTGCTTACGCCGTTGTTCCTGCCTAATTCGCGGGAACCATCAGCCTGCTGATGTCCAATAGGCAATCGCTGGTGTCATACATTGGGCTTGATTGATAGTTTTTCTCTGCGGCTATCTTTGACCATTGAGCAAAGAGGACTTTTCAAGGTTTTGTTTACTTTCTACTTGATAAGTTTCTCAAAACAAGTAAACTAAGCTTGTAGAATATTTTGGGTGTTTCAAATTTGGACATGGGTTCGAGTCCCATCATCTCCACCATGGAAACAGGCAGAACTTAGCCATCCCGGAGTTTCCGCCCAAGGCGGACCAGCCCCTGGCTGGCGATTCTCCCCATCTCCACCAAGTGTCTACGAATTACGAATCGATTACCAATATACGAATTTGTATATTCGTATGTGATTCGTAATTCGTAGCCTCGAAAAGAAAAACTAACCATTTAGATAAAATATATTAGACGACGTTTTTTTCGCCGCCAGCCGCAGTTTCGCGGCCCGCGGACCAGAGTCAATGAATATATCCGCGTCTCTCCAGTCCGGCTGATTAATGAGGAAGGCCAGCAAGTTGGAGTTGTTCCGACAGAGCAGGCCCTTCAAATGGCCCGTGAGAGAGAACTGGATCTGGTTGAAATTGTCCCCAATGTCCGGCCCCCTATCGTGAAGATCATGGACTTTGGAAAATTCCAATACCAGAAAGCCAAAGAAGAACAGCAGCAGAGGGCCAAACAAAAGA
>JAQUQQ010000072.1 GCA_028716005.1 Candidatus Moraniibacteriota bacterium
AAGCTGATGACTGCCAGCCTCCCCTCGCCCGCGAGTGCCCTAGTTGCTTCTTCCAAAAATATCTTCAAATTTTCAAGTTCCTGATTGGTTTCAATCCTCAAAGCTTGAAATACTTTTGTCGCAAAATGCAGCTTTCCCCTTTTATAATTTTCCGGAACCGCTCTTGAAATAATTTCAATTAGTTTTCCAGTTTTATCGATTTTACCGGCTTTTCTTGTCTTCAAAATTTCTCTGGCAATTTTTCTCGCGTATTTTTCTTCTCCAAGTTTCCAGAAAATATCGGCCAGGTCTTTTTCAGAATATTTATTGATGATATCCGCCGCCGTCATCTTCTGCGTTTCGGGAGAATAGCGCATGTCGAGCAACCCGTTTTTCAAGAAACTAAATCCTCGTCTCTCATCTTCAATCTGGTCGGAGCTGAATCCAAGATCAATCAAAATCGCGTGTGCCTTATCTATTTTTAGCTCTTCGAGAACTTTATCTAAATTCGCGTAATTTTCACTTACCCCGCGCCAATACCCGACGATTTTATCCCCTGAAAATAGAGGCACGAATGCCAGAGGAGAAATATTCTCGTCATTAGCATTACTGGTTACTGGCGCGGGGAAGGCCCTATTCTGAATATCGTAACCTTCCTTTTTTATTCTTTTTTCAAAATTTTGAATCGCCCGCTTGTCCCAATCAATTGAAATCAATCTTCCGCCCGGCAATATTTTTTTGAGTATCTCAACGGAATGTCCGCCGGCTCCAAGCGTCCCGTCAACGACCGTCATACCCGGTTTCAGATTCAAATTCTCGATAACCTCCTCAAGTAAGACCGGTTCGTGAATCATAATTACTCGCGAATGTAGAACGAATTAAAGCTAATGAGAGCGAACTCGCTAACACGTTTAGATATTCGTTCCAATTCGCTTTTTATTCGCTCCTTATTCGTGAGTTCTAATAAATTCCCAGTTTACCAAGCTGCTCCGCTATTTCGTCCGTATTTTTTTCGGCTTCCTTTTTGTATTTGTTCCAGTTCTCTCCGTCCCAAATTTCCAGGCGATTATAGAGCCCGGCAATCACCACTTCCTTTTTGAGCCCGGCGTATTCTTTCAGGTAGTCCGGAATCAGCACCCGGCCGAGCTTGTCGATGTCGACATCAACCGCTCCCGCGAGCATCAGCCTCACAAAACTTCTCGTTCCCGACTCCCCCATCGGAAGACTTCCAAGTTTCGAAGACAGATCCTCCCAAGTTTTCATGGGATATATGAAAAGACATTTATCAAGCCCTCGAGTGACAACCGCCCGACCGGAAAAATCTTCCCGGAATTTTGACGGAATCGCCACGCGCTTCTTTGGGTCTATGTTGTGAGAATATTCACCGATAAACATTTGAAGTCTCTACGAATTACTAATTTCGTACGAATATACGAATCAACGAAATACAAGTGGTCGATTTAAATTTATAATCGCCCCCTAAAAAATTATTCGTATATTCGTAATTGATTCGTATTTCGTAGTCTAAGGACCGTGAACTCTGGCAGTTATCCGCAATTCTTTCGAGTTATCCCCACTTCTATCCACTTTGCAACACCATGAATACATTTTAACCCACTGCGAAACATCAGTCAACACTTGGCGGCAAAATAAAAAATCGCTTATACAAGCGACAAGGCATTGCTATTACACACAAGTTATCCACTTATTTTCCGATTGTTGCAGCTATTCTATAATCACCTCTTTCGGCATTGCGCTTTCGTTTTTCACTTTGATTGTGAGAGCCGCTAAAGCGCCCACCGCGAGAAAAATTGCGGAGATCACGAATACCCGGCCATAGGCCATGACCTGCGATTTCAAAATAATAAGACCCGTAAACTGCTGAATTGTCAGCGGATTTTTGATATTCAAAACGCTGTTTTGAGCGGTTGCCAGCACGTTCGCGTTGATCGAGTCCTGAAGAACAGTGCCGAAAATCGCAATTCCAAAAGCGCCGGCGATGTTTCGCGCCAGAGCCAAAACCGAGGAGGCCACTCCGATTTCGTTTGGCGGAACAAGCGACGCGATCACATTTGTTCTCTGTGACATTCCAAAGCCGATTCCAAAAGCCATGACGGAAAGTGGCAGAATGATGGCCAGAGGTCCCGAACGGGCGTCAATTCCCGAAAAAAGATACAGGCCAATGGCCGCGATAAAGGTGCTCACGGCAATCACGTATCTTGCTTGAATTTTTCCTGTGAGGCTTCCTCCAAAGGGCGCGGCTATCACAATCATGAAAGCCATCGGCATGAAAAGGTATCCGGTTTGAGTCGCGTCGTATCCCAAAAAAGTCTGGGCGAAAATCGGAATCAAAAACACGGCTCCAATCATTCCCATGAAAACAATGAAATTGTTTCCGAGCGTATTCACAAAAGCGCTGCTTTTGAAAAATTTGAAATCAACGATCGGTTCCGGATGTTTTTTCTCGATCAGAATGAAAATCCAGGTGAACACGAAAACGGCCAGGTAGCACAATTGGCTTTTCACGGAAAGCCAGCCCCATTCCAATCCTTTGTCGAGCACCAGAACAAGCGAAGAAAGCGCGAGCCCCAGAAAAATCGCGCCCCACCAGTCGAAATGTTTTGTTCTCTTGTCGGAAACAGACTCGCGGACAAACGCCAGGGCCATAAAAAGGCCGATGATCCCGACCGGAAGATTCACCAAGAAGACCGACCGCCAGCCAAAATTGTCAATAAGCGGACCGCCGACAAGCGGACCAAACACGGCCGCGGCCGCGAAAGACGCCGACCAAATTCCGAGAGCTTGGGCCCTTTCTTTCCCTTCCCGGAAGGTCACAGCGATGATAGCCATGGCCGTTGGATAGTCAGCCGAACCGGCAATCGCTTGAATGACCCGAAAAAAGATCAGGGAACTCAAGTTCCAAGCCAGCCCCGCGAGGACCGAGCCAAAAATAAATATGCTGAAACCGAGGATATAAACTTTTTTTCGGCCGATTGTGTCGCCGAGTTTTCCCCAAACGGGAACAAAAATCGCGTTCGCCAAAATATAGGCGGTCGCGATCCATCCGGCCGCCGTCACAGTGATGCTGAAATCATCAATGATTTTTGGGAGAGCCAGATTGACGATAGTCTGATCAAGGCGCCCCAAAAATGTTCCGATGATCACCGTGAACAGAACCCACCAGCGCAAATTGTCGTTCTGATTGTTTCCGGCCATGAGAAGCTTATTTCACATAAATCCAGGACTTGGCAGACATCCCGTTTTTGAGCTCGGGATAATCAGAAACATTGAAGCGGACTTTCACGTTGAACTCGTTTTCCTGACGCGCGCTTGAAATATTGAAGACGATATCCCCGCTTCTGGCTGTCGGGCTGACTTCGTCCACGATTCCGGAATATTCCTTCGAGCCGAACGCGTCCACGGTGAAAAAAACTTTTTGGCCGACTTCAATTTTGTTGAGACCCTTGTCCTCTTCCACGCGAGCGACCAAACGCAGATCGTCCGGGCGGATCATTGTCGCGACTGCTTCGTCGGGAGCGAAATTTTTCCCGATGTCGTTGTTCGCGGAAATAATTTTGCCCGGATCTTTGGTTTTCACCACTTCGTTTCCGATTTGAGCCACCGGCTGGTTCGCGCTGACGTCATCCCCGATTTTGACAAACATGGTCTGCAAAATTCCGCCCTGTTGGGACGACAAACTGATCGGCTGTGCTTCGATTCCTGATTTTTCCACATAGATCCGGCTTTGGGCCAGATAGAGATAGAAAATCGCCACCAGCCCGGCGGCAGCGAAAGCAATGACGGCCAGGATTATCCATTCCCTTCTTCTCGAAGTTTCGCCGTTTGCTTGATTTTTTGCGTTAGTGTTTTCCATATTTTTTGAATATTTGAAAAAATAAATTACTTACCAGGCACAAACAATTTGTCCCCTTCCACAAGTCCGGAAACTATTTCAATCGTGTTGTTGCTTCCGTTGATTCCGGTTTGCACTTTTGCCTTCACCCTCAAGCCATTTTTTGACGCATAAACGTATTTTTTTCCGCTTTCCTCAAAGATCGCGTCTTTTGGCACAACCAAAACCCCGCCTTTGTTTTTCGAAACAACGGAAACATTGGCGCCAACTCCCGAACGCAGATTTTCAACGTTTTCCGAAAAATTCAGGGTTATTTTATAATTCGACACGTTGTTGACCGTGCTTTCGGCTGGATCAATCGCCACGATTTTGGCCGCGAAATTTTTTCCTGGCTGATCATCAAGGGTGATTTGAGCCGAATCGCCGATTCGAATCTTGTTTACATCAATTTCCGAAGCAAAAGCCTCGATTTTGAACGAGTCGGGACTGATAAGCGTGATGATCGGGGCATCTGCCTGGACAACCTCCCCCGTTTTCACGTCCTGTTTGGAAATAATCCCGTCGAAAGGGGCCGCAACAGCTGTTTTTGGGATTTGCGCTCCGGCCGCCTTGGCGTTTTCAAAAGCCGCCTCGAGTTGCGCCTCCTGGACAGCAACTTCGGCTTCACTGGCTTCAATCTGCCTCTTTTGTGCCCTCTTGTCGGCAGAATTGGCTGTCGAAGTTTTTTTCAAAGAATCCAGTTTGGCTTTTTCTTTTTTGAGCAGTTCATCGTATTGCTCGACGTTGGCTCTGGCGCTTTTCGCGAGAGCCTGGGCAGCGCGATATTCCGCCTGAAGATCAGCCGCGTTGACGTTCGCCAAAATTGTTCCGGCTTTCACGGAATCTCCGACTTCAAAGTTCAATTTCACAATTTTTCCGCCTATTTCAAATCCCAAATCGGCGCTATCCTGGGGCTGGACTTTTCCGTCCAAACTAAAAATCTCTTGAATTTCTCCTTTCTTCACCTCAATTTCCGAATAGACCGG
>JAQUQQ010000073.1 GCA_028716005.1 Candidatus Moraniibacteriota bacterium
CCCTAAAGATTCATTTACAATTTTTGAAAAATTAGTTATCATTATAGTATCAAGAAAGAATGCTTTATATTATATTCTATATACTATAATGTTATACAATTAGAAAAGATATGTCAAACAATAAAATTGCGGAAAACTTAAAGAAACTTCGGGACAAAAAGGGCTATTCCCTCGAAAAGGTAGCTCGCCTTGCCGATTTGTCGCTCAATACCATTGTTAAGATTGAAAACGGCGTCAATCAAAACCCGACAATAGAAACATTAACCAAAATAGCAAGAGCGCTTGAGGTCGGCGTTGATGATTTAATTAAGTAGTTTTATGGCAAAAAAAGATTATTCAAAATTAGAGAAAGAGGACTTAATCAAGGTTATTGAAAAACTGGAATCCCGCAAAAAATACGGGCTGATTTGGGACGAGGAAAAGACCAAAGAGCAATTTGAAAAGGAGTCAGAAAATGCCTTACCGGTTTTGAAAGAAGTCAAAGGCAAAGAAATTAAAACCGACCCAAAGAAGCCGACTAACATTTTGATTGAAGGCGATAATTATCACGCCCTATCTGTTTTGAATTACACACACCAAGGCAAAATTGATGTCATCTACATTGATCCGCCTTACAACACAGGAAATAAGGATTTTAAATATAACGACAGATATGTTGATAGAGAGGATTCTTATAGACACAGCAAATGGCTTACTTTCATGAGCAAACGTCTGCGGCTTGCAAAAAAATTATTGGCAGATGACGGCGTAATGTTTGTATCGATTGATGATAACGAATTAGCGCAATTAAAACTTATTTGTGATGATATTTTTGGTGAAAACAATGTAGAAATAATGGTGTGGCGAAAAGTTGGCGAGGGTGATGCTGGCGCTGGTAGAATGAAAATTACATATCGTTTTCGCGTAGAGCATGAATATGTTGTCGTTTGCTATATCAATAAAGAAACAGCTCGATTTAATAAAACTTTAGAAATTCCTAATTTTAAAAATGAGTATAAAAATCCAGATAATGATCCCCGTGGCCCCTACAAGGCAGGCAATATGTCAAAAAGCGAGGACAAATCAAACGAGGGGGGAAAGAATTACTATACGGTAAAATCCCCGTCGGGAAAATCATTTACGCGCCAATGGCATTTTGACAAAGAAACTTTTAACAGACTAAATCAAGACAAGAGGATTTATTGGGGTAAAAAAGGAGATTCTGTTCCTTCAATCAAAATTTTTGTTAATGAATTAAGACCGACAACGCCAATATCTCTATTGCTCGAAAAAGGATCAGCAACTAGTGCGAATAAGTTTCTTGAGGATATGTTCTCCGGTAGGGTTTTTGATAATCCAAAACCAGTTGAATTAATACGCTACCTGTTGGAAATATCTACTGGTAATAATGCAACAATACTTGATTTTTTTGCTGGAACCGGCACAACAGGACACGCAGTTTTGGATTTGAACAATCAAGGAAAAAATAGTTTGAGGAAATTTATTATTTGTACTAACGATGAAGAATTAGATCATAATGGCGGAAAGAAAACACACAAGATTTGTACAGATGTTTGTTATCCTCGAATAAAAAATGTCATAAAAGGATACAAAACAAACAAAGCGCTTGGCGGAAATCTAAAATACTTCAAAACTGCTTTCGTCAAAAATTCCATAAGCCGAGATGATTTGAAAATGCGAATTACGCGCGAATGCACGGAAATGCTTTGTTTGCGGGAAGGAATTTTTGACGAAGTAAAAGCCAAAACCGATTATCATATTTTTGAACAAAATGGTCGTGTCATGGGCGTATATTATGCCTTAGAGCGCGAAGGTTTGGCGAGTTTGAAAAAAGAACTTGATAAAATGAAAGGCGAAAAGATTTTGTATTGCTTCACCCTTGATCCGTTGGGATTGGACAAAGAGGATTTTGTCGATTGGCAAGGCGTGAGTTTAGAACCAATCCCGCAAAAAATATTAGATATTTACGAGCAAATTTATGAATATTAATCTTAAAAACTATCAGGAAAAAGCAGTCGGCGAACTTATCGCCTCTTTCAAGGCGCTTCTCACAAAAGACGAGCAGAAAAAGGTTTGCGTGTTCCAAGCGCCGACCGGAAGCGGAAAAACCTTGATGACCGCAAAATTTATTGAAGAACTTGTCCGCGAATTGCCGGAAACTGATTTGTGTTTTGTGTGGGTAAGTATCGGCAAGGGCGATTTACATTTGCAGAGCAAGCATAGTTTGGAGCGGATTTTCGGCGGAGCGCCGAGAGTGTCGCTCGTGGAAGAAGAATTTACCGGCGGGCGCGAAAGAATCGTCCGCAACGAAGTTGTGGTGGTGAACTGGGAAAAATTGCGAAGCAAAGACCGCGCGACCGGCGATTGGAAAAATGTTTTGATGAAAGACGGCGAAAAATTGAACTTCCGCGATGTCTTGGCAAAAACTCGCGAACAGCGAAAAGTTATTTTGATAATTGACGAAAGTCATATCGGAGCGACCGCCGAGCGAACCAACGAACTGCGGGACGAAATCAACGCTGATGTTATTTTAGAAATGAGCGCCACGCCGAAAATCAAACCCGATCCGCGCGATTTGGCGCGCGGGACGGCTGGCTATGTTTTTGTTGAGCCGAAAGATGTGATTGACGAAGGAATGATTAAGAAAGAACTCATCATCAACGAAAAGATTGACGAGATAACCGACAACGAGGCGGATTCGCAGGAAATTGTTTTGGAAGTCGCCTACAAAAAACGCTTGGAGCTGAAAAAACTTTTTGAAGCTGAAAAGTCAAACATCAACCCGCTTGTTTTGGTGCAGATACCAACGGCAGAAGCAGGTGAAGATAAAATCAAAGCCGTAAAAAAGTTTTTGGCTGACAAGGGCATTACCGAAAGAAAAGACGGCACAGGCAACGGCAAGCTCGCCATTTGGCTATCCGAACAAAAATCGGAAACGCTTGATTGGGTGGCGGAGCCGGACAATGAAATTGAATTTTTGATATTTAAGCAAGCGATTGATACCGGCTGGGATTGTCCGCGCGCGCATATTTTGGTGAAATTCCGAGAATCGCACAGCGAAACTTTTGAAATCCAAACTGTTGGGCGTATTTTGCGTATGCCAGAGCAAAAGCATTATACGAGCGAGGAATTGAATCGCGGGTATATTTACACCAATGTACAAAGCATTATCGTTAAAAAAGAAGAATACAATCCGAACATCATCAAGCACTTAAAAGCGACACGAAAAGATGTTTATAAGCCAATAAAACTGATCTCCTACTACAAATCGCGCGCGGACTATGGCGATATTACTTCAAGTTTTACGCCGGTATTTGAAAAAACCGCTTGCGAAGAATTTGGTTTGAAAGGCGACCATACGCTTTTTGCTCAAAATGTTAAAAAAGTTGAAAGTGAAGGCGTGATTTTGGATATTAAGAAATATCAGCAAGAAATCATCGCCAACGCCAAAATGGAGGGAAAAACTTTTGATGAGATTGAAGGCAAAATTGATTCGTCTGATCGCGCCCGTCTGATGATTGCGGGAAATGATTTGCAGGCATTGTTTGAGCAAATTATCAAAAACAATCTCGGCTCATTCAAAAATATCAAACGTTCCGTTCCAGCCGTAAAGACCGCGATTTATTCGTGGTTTAGAAAATATCTCGGCTCAAAAGAATGGCCGGAAGAAATGATTTTGGTGCAAATGGTATTCGTACACAACGGCAACCGAAAGAAGTTTGAAGAAATTTTGGCGGGCGCGATTGAAAAATATAAAGCCGTGCGCGAAAAAGAAATTTTGAAGCGCGTTGAAGAGGGTGAGCAATTTTACGATTTTGAAATTGAAAAAGAGAGCTTTTTCAATCAACATACCGACGAGCGAGTAGATTATGAAAAATATGTCTATGATCCGTGCTATCTCAATGTCGCACGGCTAACACCAGAAAGAAATTTTGAAAAGTTTTTGGCTGAAAATGACGACAAAATAGTTTGGTGGTGGAAAAATGGCGAAAACAAACAGGATTATTTTGGCATTAAATATGAATATCCCGCTGGTGTCGTCCACACTTTCTATCCTGACTATCTCGTGCAATTTTCTGACGGACGAGTAGGAATTTTTGAGACCAAAGACATGGGCGACCGCGACGGTGGAACATATACAAAAACCAAAGCAGAAAAATTGCAGGAGTATATCAAGGAGCAGAAAGGCCAAAAACTTTTCGGTGGAATTGTGATTGAAAAAAGCGATGGCTGGAAGATAAATCAAAAACCGGTGTATGATTGGAGTAAGTGCGAGCGAAACGATTGGAGTGATTGGGAAAAATTGAAAATATAAGGCGGCGCGCCAATGATATTGGCACGCACTCCAAATCCGCCAAAAAAAGAGCCGTCGGAAGCGAGGGCGAGGCGGAAGGGGGGTGTGGGGGGAATTCCGCCTCGCCCGAGCCGAAGCGAAGCCCCGCCACCCTGCTCATTAGGAGCAGACTGACAAAGAAAAGTTTTGTTTTCCTTTTAGAAGAAAAAATCGGGCGCGCGCAAATAAAAAATTGTAAACAAAACTTTTCTTTGGCGGAGCGAGCAAAGCGAGCGGTGGCGGGGCGGAGCGAATCATTGGTCGTTTTGCTCAAAAAATGTTCGAACTTCGTCCAAAAAACACCGCCATTTTACAAAAATCGGCGTCGTCAGAGCTTTGGTCAGCTCTGACGACGCCTGGAACTTCCGGCAACAAGGTTAGACCAATACACCTTAGCCATTTTTTCGCGGCCAAAAAAGGTTTTCTC
>JAQUQQ010000074.1 GCA_028716005.1 Candidatus Moraniibacteriota bacterium
CGAGCATGATTTCTGATTTTTCAAACACTGCCGGAGCGGCGATGGCCAGCCAGCCCTCATCGGCCGCGGGCGGCGGATCCGGATTTTCCGGCGGCGGCGGGGGCGGTGGATTTGGCGGAGGAGGCGGCGGCAGTTGGTAGGGAAATAAGAAATGAGAAATAAAATATAAGAAATAAAAGGAAAGAGAAGAAATAAAAATGAATGATGAGAAAGAAATATTGAAGAACGATTTTAAAAAAAGACTGTATATTTTTACTTTGAAACTTATCGAATTTATTGATAAACTTCCGAATGATAATGTTTCAAAGAGAATCGGTGATCAATTATTAAGGAGTGGCACGAGTATTATAGCAAATTTCGTTGAGGGGCAATGCGCCAGCAGTAAAAAAGATTTCACTAATTTCTTCAATCACTCTTATAAGTCGAATAATGAGAGCAAATTGTGGTTTGCGCTTTTGCGGGACAGCAAAAGAGTCAAACCCGAAAGCGTAGAGTGGTTTTTGAAAGAATTGGATGAATATTCCAAAATATTTGGGTCGAGTCTGCTAACCCTACGGGGTAAAAAATAATTTCTTATTTCTACTCTTTATTTCTTCTATCTTATTTTTAATATCTTATATCAAAATGAAAATTATCAACCATCTCATCAAACTCAAGACCGCGACGACGCTGGATTTCATTGATATCACGGACAAAATAAAGACAAAGCTCAAAAAAGCGGGAATCAAGCGAGGCGTGATAAACATCCAGAGTCTCCATACGACGATGGCGGTTTTGGTGCAGGAAGCCGAGCCGCTGATGATATCGGATCTCAAAAAAGTTTTGGATAAAATTGCTCCGCGGACTGTGAAATATATGCACGACAATTTTGAAATCCGCACAGTCAATATGAATCCGAATGAACCGATAAACGGCCACTCACACTGCAAGGCGGCATTTCTGCCAACGAGTTGTTACTTGAATATAATGAAAGGCGATCTTCAGCTTGGAAAATGGCAAAGAATTTTCGCTGTGGAACTCGACAACGCCCGGCCGAGGCAAATTGCACTCCAGATTATTGGGGAATAGCAAGAAGTAAGATGTGAGATATGGGATGTGAGAAATGAAATTTTTATTTTTCTCATACTTTTTTTCTCATCTCTCACTTCTCACTTCTCAAATTAGGATTGACAGGCCTGTTTTTTTATGCGTAAATACGGATAATATTAATAGAAGAGCAACGGATCTTTTCATCAAAAATAGCGAGGTGATTTCAATGGTCAGATCCAATCGTGTCAGCAATCCAAGAGAATGTGAAATCACGGATCTGGAAGAGATCGAGAAACTTGACTTCTTCCAAGGCGGCTGGCAAGGCAAGAGGCTTCATAGCGGCGGGAGATCGACAAGAGAGCTTTCGCCCGAAGAAGTAAATGCCATTCAGCTGGGGCAGGCCCGGTGCACGGGGGCATGCTGTACGGCTTTCGGCAATCCTTTCCCAAAAACCATCAACTGAGGGGGGCGAATGAGGAACCAGTGCAGCGGGTATGGAACGCCAATACCTCCCCATAGGCAGTATGGAAATGATCCCATTTATGCCTCGTCGGGGAAAAAACCCGACAACGACAATAATGTAAAAGGCTGGTGCCTGAATCCGGCTTGCGGTCAAAAACTGAACTGCTACAATCTCAAGCCGCCTTTCCTTTGTCACAAGTGCCAAAAAGAATGGCGAAAAGGCAAACTGACTATTCTGTTTAACAGCAATAACATCGTTGGATATCCTGCCTTCGGCGCGACGCGAAGATTTCCGAGCCTGAAAACTCTGGCCGGAATCCGCGGGAACAGGCTGGTCGCATCCTAGACCCAAAAACAATGAAGCCCCGGTGGCAGTCGCCACTGGGGTAAAAATTTGCCCAAAATTGAGATCTTGAGCAATATCAATCTATATTGTCGGAAAAACGGATTTGGATCATTGCGTAGTAAAGGGTGAATCTGTTATTATTACATTCGTGCAATACGAATCTTCCCAAAACCAAAATTCGCGGCCAAAATCTTTTTTCGTGAAAGGTTTTGTCTTTTTTATTATTCTTCTTCTGCTTGGCTGGTGGTTTCACCAACAGGTTTATTATTCTCACGGAACAGGAGATATCCTGCAAACTTTTGAGATCGAATCCGGCGAGGGAGTGAAAGAAATCGCGAAGAATCTGGAGAATGCCCAGCTGGTGAAAAATGATTTGTATTTCAACTATTATGTCTGGAAAACAGGGAGCAGAGGAAAAATCCAAGCCGGAAAATATGAGCTGCGCGGGTCAATGACAATTCCGGAAATCACGCAGGTTTTGAACATGGGCGAAGTGGTGTCAAACGAAGTGAAAATCACTTTTCCCGAAGGAACAAGTCTCAAGGATATGGCGGATATTTTGAAACAAAAAGGTTTCGACGGCGAAAATTTTTTGAATGTCGCGAAATCCGGCGAGGGAGCAAAAACAGATTATGAATTTTTGAAAGACCGACCGAAAAATGTCGACCTTGAGGGTTTTTTGTTTCCGGATACATATATTTTTTTCAAAGACACAAGCGAGGCGAACATCGTGAGTCGAATGCTTCTCAATTTTGACGAGAAGCTGACGCCCCAAATGCGAAATGACATCAAAAACCAGAACCGGACGGTTTTTGAGGTCGTGACGATGGCGAGCATTTTGGAAAAAGAGGTGAAAACTTCCGAAGACATGAAAATCGCGAGCGGAATTTTTTGGGACCGGATCGAAATTGGCCAGCCGCTTCAAAGCTGCGCGACCATTGCCTACGTCCTGGGAAAAGAAAAAAAGCAATATTCCTTTGATGACACGCGGACGCCTTCGCCCTATAATACCTACATAAACAAAGGTCTCCCGCCCGGGCCGATTGACAATCCGGGAATGAACGCGATAAAGGCGGCCATATATCCGGCAAAAACCGGCGACAACTATTTCCTCACCGATCCGGAAACCGGAAAAACCGTTTTTTCCAAAACCATTGAAGAACACAACGCGAACAAAGTGAAATATGGGCTTTAATATTTTCATTCCTAAAGCCGAGCTTTAGGAATGAATAATTATTAGCGATTCTGAAAAAAATATGAAAATCGATCCCCATGTCCATTGCCGGGACGGCAAGCAGTCATATAAAGAAACCATCGCCCACGTGTTCGCCGTGGCCGACGCGCAAGGCGTCCAAAAGATATTCGATATGCCCAACACCGATCCGCCCATCACGACGGAAGAGCATATCAAGGAAAGGCTGAAATTGGTTCCGGAAGAGAGGCTCGGGGATTATTTCGTCTGGATTGGCATTACGGCTGACGAAAATCAAATCAAAGAGGCCGTGAAGTGCTGGAGCAATTATAAAAATGTCATTGGCCTCAAGATGTTTGCCGGAAAATCGGTCGGGGATCTCACGGTTTTGGAAAAGAATGACCAAAAAAAAGTTTATAAAACTCTGGCAGATCTCGGATACAAAGGAGCGATAGCTGTCCACTGCGAGAAGGAAAGTTTGCTCAAAGGCGAACTCTGGGATCCGAAAAATCCGATGACGCACTCGAAGAGCCGTCCCAAAAGAGCCGAGATAAAATCAGTGAAAGACCAGATTGAGCTCGCGAAAAAAACCGGGTTTTCGGGGACGCTTCATATCTGCCATGTCAGTTGTTCCGAATCGGTTGAATTGGTCGACCTGGCCAGGAAAGAAATTTCCGTGACTTGCGGAGCCACACCGCATCATGTCATGTGGGACCAAAAGATGCAGAAACGGCCTGATGGGTTGCTATACAAAATGAATCCTCCTCTTCGGGACAAAAAAAGCGTTGAAAAATTGCGCGAATATTTGAAGCAAGGAAAAATTGACTGGATTGAAACGGATCACGCGCCGCATCAAGTGGGCGAAAAACTGTTCCCGCCGTATATGTCCGGATATCCCTCTCTTTGCCTTTATAAAGATTTCGTGGAAAACTTTTTGCCGGGTATCGGAGTTAGCACGGAACTCATTGAAAAAATGACATACGGGAATATCGCAAGAGTTTTTGAAGATAAATTGAAGTGATTCTTCGACATAGATTCTAGTTCACTAGAGAACTAGAATATTTGATGGAATATGGAGGATGGCTTGACATATTATTTGGGCCGTATATAATGTATTTTGTTAGTTAAATAAACATTTTCCGCAGAAATTGGGCATTCTTTAGGAATATAAGGAATATAAGCCCCAGCGAGGAAAAAAGTAGCTTTTGCTATTTTTTAATCTGCGGAAAGGCAGATTTTTTTATGCTTACACGACCCCAAAAAGAGGAATTGGTGAAAAAATTATCAGACCAAGTGAAAGCCGGAAAAGTGATGGTTTTTTCAGACTACACCGGGACGACCGTCGGCAAAATGAAGGAATTGCGCGATGAGCTGCGAAAAACCGGCTCAAGCTACAAGATCTCCAAGAAAAAATTGCTGGAACTGGCTTTCAAAAATTCTGGCATCGAAGTGGACGTGAAGAACATGAAAGGCCAGATTGGCGTTGCCATCGGCGAAGCAGACGAGGTTTCGGCGGCGAAGGTACTCGCGAAATTTTCAAAAACGAACAAAAATTTCAAGATTTTACAGGG
>JAQUQQ010000075.1 GCA_028716005.1 Candidatus Moraniibacteriota bacterium
TCACCGGGAAAAACGCGGGCGAAAAAATAAGAACGATAAAGCCCGGCCAGCTGGTCGGAGTCGGGGAGCTTCAGGACACCCGGACTTTATACCACAAAATCATGGAAGACCCGGGGCACGAAGCCAGCCTTGAAGAGATAAGAGCGGCTCTTTCGATGTATGAAAGATTTTTCCGGGGAATCGAAATGATAGATTGATTTTTTTGGTCTTTAGTAACGAAAGTCATTGGCAGTGAGTTTGGTTGATAGTCATAAGTCATCGGCTTCAATTCAAATGACCAGAGACCAATGACCTGTCCTACTGCCCACGACCTTGTTACTAAAAAATATTTATAATTTGTTAAATGAATTTTTATGAATGTAAAAATTGCTATTAATGGGTTCGGAAGAATTGGCCGGCCGGCGCTCAAAATCGCGCTTGAAAAAGAGAATATCGAAATTGTCGCCATCAACGATCTCGCCGACGACAAAACGCTGGCGCATCTCCTGAAATATGACAGTTCGTATGGAATTTACGCAAAAAGCGTCGAAGCGGGAAACGGAGAACTTGTTGTCGGCGGAAAGAAAATAAGAAGCTTCACCGAGCCCGACCCGGCGAAGCTTCCCTGGAAAGATTTGGAAGCGGACATTGTGCTCGAGTGCAGCGGCGCTTTCACCAAAAAGGAAGACGCTCAAAAACACATTGACGCGGGAGCAAAAAAAGTGATATTAAGCGCTCCTCCGAAAGGAGACGGAGTGCCGGTTTATCTTTTGGGCATAAATGAAAACGAATATAATCCGTCGGAAAATATAATTTCCAACGGTTCCTGCACGACCAATTGCCTCGCGCCGATGATCAAAGTGCTTGACGACAAATTCGGGGTGGAAAAGGGTTTTATGACAACGATTCATTCATACACAAATGATCAAAGAATTTTGGATTTGCCTCACAAGGATTTGCGGCGGGCGCGGGCGGCGGCGGTGAATATCATTCCGACAACGACCGGCGCGGCGAAAACGGTCGGAAAAGCCATGAAAGCGCTCGAAGGGAAACTGAACGGAATTTCAATGCGCGTTCCGACTCCGGTGGTTTCAGCGACGGATTTTGTGTGCATTCTCAAAAAAGAAGCCACGGTCGAGGAAATAAACGCGGCGTATCGCGAAGCGGCAGCAGGCGCGCTCGAAAATATTTTGGAGGTTTCCGAAGAAGAACTGGTTTCCATGGACTTCAAAGGAAATCCGGCGAGCGCGATTGTTGATTTGCCGCTCACGATGGCGAACGGAAATCTTGCCAAAGTCGTCGGCTGGTATGACAACGAGTGGGCCTACGCGAACCGGCTGGTCGAAATGGCGGAATTTATTTCACGAACACAATAAGCAAAACATAATATGATCGGAATTTTTGATAGCGGGGTGGGGGGATTGACGGTCGTCAAAGAAATCAAAAAATTGCTGCCCGATGTTCCCATCGTCTATTTCGGCGATACGGCGAGATTGCCCTACGGAAACAAGAGCCGGGAAACTATCCAAAAATATTCGGCTGAAATTGTTGATTTTTTGAAAAGCAAAGGTTGCCGGACGATCGTTGTCGCCTGCAACACTGCTTCGGCGCTAGCTGCCGATTATATAAGAGAAAAATATCCCGATCTCAAAATTTATGACGTTGTTTCAACGGGCGCCGAAGCGGTGGCCGAAACGACAAAAAGCAAGAAAGTCGGAGTGATAGGAACAACGGCGACAATCAATAGCAGTGTTTACAAAAAGAAAATCACCGAACTGGATTCAAATATCGAAGTCTTCACTAAAGCCTGCCCTTTGTTTGTCCATCTCGTTGAGGAAAATTGGACCCGCCGACCGGAAACAAGAAAAATCGCGAGAACATACCTGCGGGATTTGAAGCTCAAAAAAATAGACACGTTGCTTTTGGGCTGCACGCACTATCCTTTGCTCGAAAAAATCATTTCCGGCGTGATGGGCCGGCGAACGAAGGTGATCGCATCTGGCGAAAAACTGGCGGAAGAATTGAAAAAAAATTTAGACAAGAGGCCTGCCCGCATCGCTACGCGAAGCGTTGCCGGCGGGGACGAATATTTCGTGAGCGATCTCACGGAGCATTTTGAGAGATTGGCGGAAAAAATATTGGGAAAGAAAGCGAAAATAGAGAAAATTATGTTATAAAGTTGTATAAATTAGTCATTGGTAACATAGTCATCAGCTGTTGGACAGGTTATTGGCCTTTAGTCATTGGGAAGATTCCAATAACTTATGACCCACAACCCAACTCACTGCTTAAAACTATTGTTCCCAAAGACCAAAAACAAAAATGTTCGACATTATCATCAGAAACGGCACAGTCGTCGACGGAACCGGAAAAGAGAGCTTCGCGGCCGATGTCGCCGTTTCCAAAAACAAAATCGCAAAAATAGGGAAAATCAATTGGTCCAAGGGCCGAGTCGAAATTGACGCCAAGGGGAAAATTGTCGCTCCGGGGTTCATCGATATTCACAACCACTCTGACGGATATTGGCAAATTTTTCTCGATCCCCAGTTGCCGAGTCTGGTCTATCAGGGAATCACAACTATTATCGGTGGAAACTGCGGGGCGTCAATCGCGCCGCTCGCGGACATCAAGATTATCGAATCAATCCAAAAATGGACGGATCTCAAAAAAGTGAATGTTGATTGGCTCACGATGAGTGAATTTTCCGAAAAAATGAAAATGAAGAATTTGAGCCTCAACTTTGGAACTTTGATCGGACACGGAACCTTGCGGCGAGGCATTATCCATGACGAGATGCGCCGGTTGGACCGGAATGAATTTGAAAATATCAAAAGAATCCTTGAAAATTCTCTTTCCGAAGGAGCACTCGGGTTTTCGGCGGGACTTGCCTACAGTCATGAGAAAAAAGCCACTTGGGACGAGCTCGCGGAATTTTCCGGACTTGTGAAATCCAGCGGACGGGTTTTTTCGGTCCATTTGCGGGACGAGGCTAGCGGAATTATCGTCGCTCTTCAGGAAGCCATTGATTTGGCCAAGCAAACGGGAGTGAACCTTGAAATTTCTCATCTCAAGGTGATGGGAGAACAGAATTGGCCGCTGGTGGACAAGGTTTTGGAAATAATCAAGCATGCCGAAGAATCGGGCGTTGATGTGAATTTTGATGTTTATCCTTATACCCAAACCGGGTCGGTGCTTTATGTTTATCTTCCGGATTGGGCAGCCGATGGGGGAAGAAAAATGCTCATTCGCCGTCTCAAAGACAGCCATTCACGAAGGAAGATAATCGAAGAAATGAAGGAAACAGCCCAATATCACTACGAAGACGCGGTGATTGCCGCTTGTTCTTTTTCGAAGTCGCTCACAAAAAGAAAAATTTCTGAAATTGCCGCCGAGCGCGGTCTTTCTGTCGAGGAAGCGATTGTTGACCTTCTGGTGGCGAGCGAAGGAAGAGTGATCACGCTTATGGAATGTTTGAGCGAAGAAAATCTGAAGAAGCTGATAAGCCATCCGCTTTCAATCATCGCGACGGACGGAGCGGGATACAGTGTTTCCGACAAAGAGTCTGGCGAGCTGGTCCACCCGAGGTGCTTTGGCGCATTTCCGCGCGTTTTGGGGAAATATGTCCGGGAAGAAAAAATTTTGAGCCTTGAAGAAGCCGTGAAAAAAATGACCGGTCTTCCGGCCAAAAAATTCAAACTTGAAGGCCGGGGAGTTTTGGAGAAAGGGAACTTCGCGGATATAACGGTTTTTGATCCGAAAATTATTTCCGACAAAGCAACGGTCGAGAACCCCTACCAATATTCCGAAGGTGTCGAGCAAGTGGTTGTGAACGGGAAATTCGCCATGCGAGACAGGAAACTGACGGGGGAAATGTCGGGAGAGTTTATTTCAAACTAAAAGCGAAAAACTAAAATGTAAAAAATTTGTACTCCCGCCTGCAACGCTATCGCGTAGCGATTGCGGGCACGGTGCTTCGCTCGTGATTATTTTATAAAAATAAAGTCGCGAAGCGACACAATATCTTTTAGCTTTTCGTTTTTAGTTTTTAGATTAAATGCTAAAATCTGATTTCAAAGGAAAAAAAATCACGGTAATGGGTATTGGCCTTCACGGCGGCGGAGTGGCAACCGTCCGTTTTTTTGCCGCGGCAGGGGCTCAAGTGATCGCGACTGATATGAAATCGGAAAAAGAACTCGCGCCCTCGCTTGAAAAATTGAAGGACCTCAAAAATGTCACGTATGTTCTGGGTCAGCACCGGATGGAAAATTTTGAAAACGTGGATATGGTCGTGAAGGGGCCGGCCGTGCCCTGGAGCTCAAAGCATATCCAGGCGGCAATCAAAAAGAAAATTCCGGTCGAGATGGACTCAAGCATCTTTTTCAAATTGTGCAAACTGCCGATTATCGGCGTGACGGGAACGAAAGGAAAGACAACCACCGCGACTCTGATCGCGGAAATATTGCGCGCGGCCGGGAAAAATGTTTTCACGGCGGGAATCGGGCAAAAACCGGTTCTGGATCTTTTGGAAAAAATAGGCGAGGCAAAAAACGGCGTGGTTGTTTTTGAGCTTTCCAGCTGGCGTTTGTCGGC
>JAQUQQ010000076.1 GCA_028716005.1 Candidatus Moraniibacteriota bacterium
CAAAGGGCTCTCGTGAAGAAAATAATGAAAGAACAAGAGATCAGCGTTGAACAGTTCAATCCCCGGGCGATGCTGGCGGTGATTTCAAAAGCCAAGGGGGAGCTCATGAGAGTCGAGGACTATATTTCCGGCGGAAGCTATTTTGAAAGGATTGTGGCGCGGGTCTATGGGGCCTACCAAAAAAATCTTCTCGAGAACAACGCCCTTGATTTTGACGACATCTTGCAAAAAACAGTTGAGCTCCTCCAAAAATTCCCGGATGTCCTTGAAAAGTACCAAAATATTTTTCGCTACATCCTGGTGGACGAGTATCAGGATACCAATCGGGCCCAATATGTCCTCGTGAATCTTCTTGCCCAGCGCCATCGCAATCTTTGCGTCGTGGGAGACGATTGGCAGTCCATATACGCTTTCCGGGGAGCGGATGTCCGGAACATTCTTGAGTTTGAAAAAGATTATCCGGAAGCCAAAGTCGTGAAACTTGAGCGGAACTATCGCTCCACCCAGAAAATTCTGGATGCGGCTTATGGCGTCATCTCCAAGAATACCCGGCGCAAAGACAAAAAGCTCTGGACGGAAAATATCAAAGGCCACGACGTGGTTTTGTTCAAAGCAACTGACGAGCAGGACGAAGCCGGCTTCATCATTCGTGAAATTCAAAGAATCGTTGAAGAAGACGGCTTGAGCCTGGATAATTTTGTGGTTCTCTATCGCACCAATGCCCAATCGCGGGCCATCGAAGAAGCTTTTCTTGAAGCGGCTGTTCCCTATCGGGTGGTTGGAGGAGTGCGTTTTTATGAGCGGCGCGAGATCAAAGACTTTTTGGCGTATTTGCGGTTTGTCAATAATCCGGCAGACGAAATCAGTCTTGAGAGAATCATCAATCTTCCGCCGAGAGGCATCGGAAATATCACTTTTGGAAAATGGGTGAAATTTTCCAGAGAAAATAACCTCGACTTTGTCGCTTCGGCGAAAAAAGCGCGCGATATTTCCGGACTCAACGAAGGAAAAAAAGACGCCATTGCGAAATTTGGGGCGCTTGCTGAGCGGCTGCGGGACGGGGCCGAGAGGGCTTCGATCACCGATCTTATGGAATCGGTTCTGTTTGAGACGGGATTTCAAAAACTGCTTCTTTCGGAAGGCGAGGTGGGACAAATCCGGTTTGAAAATGTCCGCGAGCTTTTCACGGTGGCGGAAAAATATAAAAAAGAAAGAGGCTTTGACGGACTCAACATGTTTTTGGAAGAAGTGGCGCTGATGGCTTCGACGGATAATATTGATTCGAAATCGGGACTGGTGCATCTCATGACGCTTCACAGCGCCAAGGGGCTTGAATTTGACACGGTTTTCATTGCCGGAATGGAAGAGGGGCTGTTTCCTCATTCAAGGGCCATGCTTGACGAAAGAGAGCTGGAGGAAGAAAGAAGGCTGGCTTATGTCGGCATCACCAGGGCCAAAAAGAGAATTTATCTTCTCTGGGCGACGACGAGGAATATTTTCGGCTCAACAAGGGTGAACGTGGCTTCGCGTTTTTTGGATGATATACCGGCGGAGCTAAAGTCAGACTTTGAGGAATCCCGCGCTTTCCCAAAAGTGCGGAAAGGAAAAGTCGGTCTTTTTGAAGAAAAAATGGGAAAAAGCTTTGATTTTGATAGCTTCAAGGATGGCGAGCGAGTCAAGCACTCTGTGTTCGGAGAAGGCGTTGTCATTTCCACAGAAAAAGATATTGTCACAATCGCATTTATGAAAGCGGGACTCAAAAAAATTTCCGCCAGATTCGGGAAACTGCAAAAAATATAATTTTCAAAAATAAAAACCCCGGCGAAACGTCGGGGTTTTTTATAGAAAATATATTTAGTATATAAATCCTTTCACCACTCCGCTGCTGGCGCTCAAAGTTCGGGTGGATTTCTTTCCAAATCCGGCATAGTTCATTTCGGAAATAGTGAAATTGTTTCCGCTGACAGATTCCACGATTGCCACGTGTCCCCAGCGGGATTCGCCGCTTACCATGATAGCGCCTGGTTTGGGAGTGCGCCCCGTCGCTTTTCCTGTGGCGCGGGCGTTAGCGAGCCAAGCCCCGGCGTTTCCGCCCCAAGGAACATATTTTCTTTGAGCCACATACCAGGTGCAGTATCCATAAGGGAAACGATGGCCGGCTCCAGCCCGGGAATCTTTTACCGGAGTGGTCGCGTATTGCACTCCATAAGCGCCCGTTTTGTAGGCCGGCGCTGTGGGAACAGCCGACGGTGTTGGAGCCGAAATATATCCGTCAGGAAGGATTATATTCTGGCCGACTGTCAGTTTTTCGTCGGCGGGAAGCTCGTTGTAGGCCAGAACTTTTTGTTTGTCGGAATTAAACTTATTTACGATAGCGTCAAGCGTATCGCTTTTTTGAACTTTATATGTGACGCCCGTTACTGGAAGGACAGAGAGCTTGTCTCCCGGCTTCAGAAGGGATGTGTCGGAAAGATTGTTGGCCCAGAGAATTGTGCTCACGGAAATTCCGTGCCGGGCGGCGATTGATCCAGCCGTATCTCCCTCCTTCACGATGTAGGTTTTCGCTTCTCTCCCGTTTCCTCCGGTGACGGTGGGATTATAAGAAGCCAAGATAACTTGGCTTTGGATAGTTGGAGCTCTGTAATAAGCCGCGTCTTCGGAATAGGCTTCTTCCTGTGGCTCTTCTGAAACAAAATATACCGGGTCGGCCAACGGCGCGGTGGCCAGGTTGTTCTTGATTTCATTTTGAAGGGCGATTTTTTGCTTGAGTGTGTTTTTTTCTTTGGGGTTGATTCCGAAAGTGTCGAAAAGAGAGCCGGGAGCACCCTTCGCGGAAGAAAAATTTATGAGAGCGACAGCCGCGACGCAGACGGCAACGACAATCGTGGCTGAATATTCTCTGAAAAAAGAAAGAAGCTTTCGGGCGGCGAATCTTTTTTTGAGAGAAACCGCCAGCCTTCTTTGAAAGGAATGATCGGATCCATAATGAACCACCTGATCCGCGCCATGGCTGGCGAGCGGATGTTCTAAAGAGGTTTTCCTTCTTAACGCTATTTGCAATCTCTTCCAGGTCATTCGAAAAAAGCTTTTGAAAAAATTGCTAATCGATTTTACCTTTCTCTTGGATCAGAGACTCGTAGCCGGTTCGGCGCCTTCTGATATCCCGATGCGATTTTCGCCTGATCCCTAATTTTTATAACGGGTAATAGGTTATCACAACTGCATATAATGTCAAGCCTCGTTTTTTCGAAAAATACTGAGGAAAACAGATATTATTGCTTATATAAGCTACTTTTTCGGGTAGCTCTCCTCCCGGGGTGATTTTTCTGTTAATATGAATATGCCGTAAAATATTGCTATGAATTTAAGCCAACTGAAAACCGAATATCTCGAGTATCTCGAAATTGAAAAGGACCGCTCGCAAAAAACAATCGAAAATTATGACCATTATCTCGAGCGATTTTTGAGATGGGCGAAGGTAAGTTCGGCGAGCGACATAACAGACGAGCTGGTGCGCCGATATCGTCTTCAGCTCAATCGTCTCGCGGATGAAAAAGGAAAACCTCTCAAAAAAATCACGCAAAACTACCACGTCATTGCCCTCCGCAATTTTTTGAAGTATCTGGCGAGGCGCGACGTGAAAACTCTCGCGGCGGAAAAATTGGAACTCGGAAAAACAAGCGAAAGGCAGATCGATTTTTTGGAAATGGAAGAGGTGGAGCGGATGTTCGCAGCGGCCAGCGCTGCGAATTTGAAGTCTTTGCGGGATCGGGCGATTTTGGAACTCCTGTTCAGCTCGGGACTGCGGGTCTCGGAGCTCGTAAATCTCAACCGAGATCAAGTGAATCTCAAGACCGGCGAGTTCAATGTCCGGGGAAAAGGCTCCAAAGTGCGAGTAGTTTTTGTATCTGACAGGGCAAAGGCGACGCTTCAAAGATATATGGAAAAAAGGTCGGATGTTGACCCGGCGCTCTTTGTGAGGGTCGGAATCAAACATCTTGAGAAGAAAAATAGGAGTGACAATCTGCGAATCACCCCGCGGACGGTTCAGAGAATCGTGAAACACTACGCGACCAAAGCCGGAATCGTGAAAGACGTCCATCCGCATACTCTGCGCCACTCTTTCGCGACCGATCTTATCCAAAACGGCGCCGACATTCGCTCGGTTCAGGAGATGCTTGGGCACTCATCCGTCACCACGACGCAAATCTATACTCACGTGACAAACCGCCAGCTCAAGGAAGTCCACAAAGCTTTTCACGGGAAGAGGAGGAAATAAAAAGCCGAGATATTGACTCTCGGATTATGATTGCTATTTATATGTAGTTTATTTTTTCTCTTTCTTTTTCATCTTTTCCACGATTTTCGCGAGGCGGTAGGTGACCAGAACCACTGCCGCGGTGACGACAGCGGCATAGATGAACATCGCGGTGACATCCCCGCTTCCCTGTGTGCCGAAGATGCGCTCAAAGAGTTTTCGGATGGCGTCGTTCCAGGCAAGAGCGGCGACGAGCCCCATCGCGCCGGTCATGAGCGTCACCACTT
>JAQUQQ010000077.1 GCA_028716005.1 Candidatus Moraniibacteriota bacterium
TGCAAAATCCAAAATCCAAAATCCAAAATCCAAAATCCAGGAAAAATTTTTTGAAGATAAAGGAATTCAAGGTCGAAGTGAAAGAATTGAAATCTGGCGATAAATTGGATATCAATCAGTTTGAGGTTGGGGACAAGGTGAAAGTTTCCGGCGTCACAAAGGGAAAAGGATTTCAGGGCGTGATGAAACGGCATGGATTCAAGGGTTCTCCCCATTCCCATGGGCACAAGCACGACTGGCGGGCGCCTGGTTCAATTGGTTCCAGCTTTCCGGAGCATGTCATCAAGGGCAAAAAAATGGCAGGCCGGATGGGCGGCGAACGTTCGTCCGTCAAAAATCTCGAAGTGGTTGAAATTGACAAGGAAAATAACATTCTGTTTCTCCGCGGAGCCGTGCCGGGAGTGAAGGGAAGGATTGTCGAAGTAGTTTGCAATTCATAAGCTATAATCAGCATGAAAGTCGCAGTCTACAATCTGGAAGGAAAAAAAATCAAGGACATTGATCTGGCCGGTTCTGTTTTTTCCGTTCCAAAAAATGATGCCCTTCTCCATCAGGTATATGTCGCTCAATACGCCAATCGCCGACAAGTCTTGGCCCACTCGAAAGACCGGGCGGAAAGAGCCGGATCCGGAAAAAAACCCTGGCGGCAAAAAGGAACTGGACGGGCGAGAGTCGGATCGGTCCGAAGCCCGATTTGGAGAAAAGGCGGAGTGATTTTTGGCCCGACCAAAAACCGCAATTTCAAAAAAGATATTTCCAAAAAAATGAACCAAAAAGCTTTGGCTGTGGCTCTTTCGGGAAAATTGGCCGATAAGGAAATAGTGATTGTTGACAGTTTGAAAACGAAAGAACTGAAAACGAAGGTGATGAGCAAAGCTCTTGAGGTTTTGAAGATAAAGGGAAGTGTCCTCGTGGGTTTCTCAAAAGATGAAAAGGAAATGAAAAGAGCCAGTCGGAATATTCCGAAAGCCGACAATATTGACGCGGAAAATTTGAATGTTTTTGATATATTGAATCACAAGTATCTGATTTTGAGCGAAGAAGGGATCAGAGCGGTTGAGGGAAAATATAAGCGCCTTTAAGGCGCTTGAAATTGCGTCGCTCGTCCCGATTGAAAATTTATTTTCACTCGCGACTCGCTAGCAATTATAAGAAATAATTTCGAGTTATGGCAATTTTTGATAGAATATTAGGAAAAAAAGATACGGCCGAAAGGCCAGCAAAAGAGGAAAAAAAACCGAAAGCTGTTAAGGCTGAAAAAAAGAAAGACGAACCAGTGAAAAAAGCGAAAACGGAAAAGCCGAAGAAAACAAGAACCAAAACGGAAAAAGTTGCTAAGGCAGCAAAAAGAGAGGAAAACATCGCGCATCGTATTCTGGTTGAACCATTCATCACGGAAAAATCAACAAGTCTCGGCGAGTTCAACAAATATGTGTTCAGGGTTGACCAGAAGGCCGGCAAGCGCCAGATAAAAGAGGCAATTCAGGATTACTATGGAGTTCGGGTGGCGAGCGTGCATACGATCAAAATCCACCCGAAAAAAAGAATTCACGGAAGAACGATTGGATACAAGAAAGGCTATAAAAAAGCTATTGTGACGCTTGTAGCCGGCGATACAATCGGAATAAACGAAAGCGTATAAAACTCACGAATAAGGAGCGAGTGAATAACTAATCAGAACGAATTCGCTCCCATTCGTGATTAATTTGTTCAGAATTAGCGAGTTATGAAGATTAAGGTTTATCGAAAAACTAGTCCCGGACGAAGACAGATGTCGGTAGCCAAGCTCGAAAAAGATCCCGGAAAACCGGAGAAAAGTTTGACGTATTTCATCCAAAGGGACAAAGGACGTTCCGGCGGAAAGATTTCGGTGCGCCACAAAGGGGGCGGCCATAAGCGAAGATACAGAGAGATTGATTTCAATATGGACAAACTCGGCGTGCCGGCAGTAGTTTCCCGGATCGAAAGAGACCCAAACCGGAGCGCCAATATTGCTCTCCTGAATTACGCAGACGGAGAAAAGCGGTATTCCGTTGCTGTCTCCGGAATGAAAGAGGGTCAGAAAATTCTGGTAGCCGAAAAAACTCCCATCAAAACCGGCAATCGGGCCATGCTCAAAAATATACCGATTGGAACCCAGATCTGCCTTGTGGAGCTTTTCCCGAAAAAAGGCGCCCAACTCGGGCGAAGCGCCGGTTCTTCCGTGACACTCATGTCAGTCGAAGGCGATATGGCCCAGCTGAAACTTTCTTCGGGCGAACTCCGAATAGCGAGCGGCGACTGTTTCGCGACAATTGGACAAGTCAGCAATCCTCTGCATAATACAGTAATGATAGGAAAAGCGGGCCGTTCAAGATGGATGGGAGTGAGGCCGACTGTCCGAGGATCCGTCATGAACCCAGTTGACCATCCGCACGGCGGAGGAGAAGGAAAGCAAGGGATTGGTCTCAAGCATCCGAAGACTCCTTGGGGGAAACCGGCTCTCGGGAAAAAGACGAGAAAAAAATTCAGATATAGCAATAAATTTATTCTAAAGCGAAGAAAATAATGTCCCGCTCACTCAAAAAAGGTCCCTATGTGGATGAAAAATTGATCAAGAAAGTTCTGGATAAAAAGCCAGGTGACCGGTCAGTCATCAAGACTTGGGCAAGAAGCTCAACAGTCACTCCGGAAATGACGGGTTTCACTTTCGGCGTTCACAATGGCAGGGATTTCATTTCGGTTTTTGTGACAGAAGAAATGATCGGCCACAAGCTTGGCGAGTTTTCTCCAACCAGAAAATTTGTGCGGCACGGCGGCCGAATCCAGAAGGAAATTGAAATGGCCGAAGCGACCAAAGCATCCGAGGCGGCCAAAGCAACGCAAACAGAAGAAACGAAGAAATAATCACATATTACACGAAAAGATGGAAGTCAAAGCCCAGCTCAACAATTTGAGACGTTCACCCAGAAAAATCCGCTTGGTCGCGAAATTGCTTTGCGGACTTGACGTGAAGGAGGCTGAAAACCAATTGAAATTTTTGGTCAAAGGATCGACGCCCAGTTTTGAAAAATTGCTGAAAAGCGCCGTTTCGAACGCCGAAAACAATTTCGGGCTTAGCAAAGACAATTTGTATGTAAAGAATATCACGGTGGACGAGGGAACAAAACTGAAAAGGTGGCTTCCCAGGGCTTATGGTAGGGCTTCTCTTATTCTCAAGAGATCGAGCCACATTGAAATGACTTTGGCGGAAAGAGTTGAAGGAAAGGACAGAAAGAAACTGGAAAAGAAGCATGAAATAAAAGATGTAAAACCGGAAGAAATCAAGAAAAAAGAGGAAAAGGGCGAGGAGGAGAAAAAGGAACCCTCCTTCGCTAAGGCTTCGGCGGGCAAGGAAAAGAAAGAGATGGTGAAAGAGAGAGAAACGAAAGAATTTGTCGATGAGAAGAAAAAAACAGAGGCAAACCAAGGATTTTTGAAAAAAGTCTTTAGAAGAAAGAGCATGTAGGTATAATACAAATACGCGAATACATGCAAATACACGAATATGCGGATAAACTAATCAAAAAACATTCGCCAATTCGCGTATTTGCATAAGATTTGCATCATTAGTATTGAATTGTATGGGACAGAAAGTAAATCCAAAAGGACTACGCATCGGAATCACGAACACCTGGAAGTCCCGCTGGTTCAGCAAAAAAGAATACGCCAAACAGCTCCGCGAAGACGTTGAAATTCGCCGGATGGTTGAAAAAAAGCTTCGTAGCGCGGCTGTCGGTTCGGTTGACATAGAAAGGTCAAGCGGTGTTGTTCGGATTGTCATCAAGACGGCCAGGCCCGGCGTGATAATCGGGAGAGGGGGAAGCGGCATCGAAGATTTGAGAAAAGTTATAAAAGATGATTTTTTCAAGACCAAAAAAATTGACCTCAAGGTGGAAGTGGAAGAAATCAAGAACAGCGAAGAAAATGCAATGGTGGTCGCCCAAAATGTCGCTGAACAGTTGGAGAAAAGGCTTCCTTTCCGGAGAATTTTGAAGGGAGTCATCGAGCAGGCGATGGAAAGCCGGAAGATAAAGGGAATCAAAATAGAAGTAGCCGGAAGATTGGGCGGATCGGAAATTGCCCGGCGGGAGTGGCTTTCAAAAGGAACCCTGCCGCTGCACACTCTTCGAGCCGATATTGATTACGCAAAAGCCGGTGCCCAAACCACCTATGGAGTTATCGGAGTGAAAGTTTGGATTTATCGAGGAGAGAAGTTTGAGTAGTCTCTACGAACTACGAAATTTATACGAATATACGAATTCGTGTAAAAAAGTAGTCCGTAGAACATAAATTAAGCGATAGTTGAAAATATTCGTATATTCGTAATTGATTAGTAATTCGTAGAGAATATCATGTTGATGCCGAAGAAAGTAAAATACCGAAAGCAGCAACGCGGAGGAAAGTTGCGCCAAAGGGCCAAAAAGGGAGCTGAACTCAGCTTTGGAAGCTTTGGATTGCGGTCCCTCGAGGCAGGACTGG
>JAQUQQ010000078.1 GCA_028716005.1 Candidatus Moraniibacteriota bacterium
TGATTATTTCCGACACCCAAAATAGCCGGGTCCTCATCTATAACTCCATTCCAACGACGAACAATGCCAGTGCCAACATTGTCATCGGCCAGACGGATATGTCCGGCAGTTCCGCGAATCAAGGAGGTACGGCGGATGCAAACACACTGAACAAGCCGCGAGGAGTATATTCGGATGGGACAAAATTGTTTGTTGCCGATTATAGCAACAATCGAGTGCTGATTTACAACAGCATTCCGGCGGGCAACAATGCCTCAGCGGATGTGGCAGTGGGGCAGCTCAATAAAACCGGAAGCACGGCCGTCACCGCCCAAAACCGGACCAGGGCCCCCTATAGTGTTTTTGTCACGGGCGGAAAACTTCTCATTGCCGAATATAACAGCAGTCGCGTGCTAATTTTCAATTCTGTTCCCGCAGCTGACGGCGCGAACGCGAACGTCGTTGTCGGACAGGCGGACTGGACCAGTCGGACTGCCAATCAAGGAGGAAGCGCGGCTGCGAATACCCTGAGCAATCCGATGGGTGTTTCTTCGGACGGAACAAAACTGATTGTTTCCGATACTCAAAACAGTCGAATTCTGATTTATAATTCCATTCCAGCCGCAAGCAATGCCAGCGCCGATCAAGTCATTGGCCAACCGGACATGACAAGCAATTCTGTCAACCAGGGCACGGCAGTAGCCGCCAATAATCTCTATAATCCCGTTGGAATTCAGGCCTCTGGCGGAAAGTTATTTGCCGCGGATTACGGGAATAACCGGGTTCTCGTCTACAACTCCCTTCCTTCTTCCGATAATGCTGATGCTGACGTAGCTGTTGGCCAGCCAAACATGACGAATAATTACTATTTGCAGAAAGGACTGGCTTCTTCTAGTTCGATGTCTTTTCCGGTGAATTTCGCGGTGGCTGACGGAAAACTTTTTATTACTGATTCGGGAAATAATCGGATACTTATCTTCAATTCAGTGCCGGTGTCGAGCGGCGCCGCGGCTGACGCGGTTCTCGGACAAGACAATTTGCACGACTTTTCTATCAATCAAGGCAGAATTTCACCGACGGAAAAAACTTTTTGGAAACCGAATGGAATTTTTTACGACGGAAAAAAGTTTTTTGTGGATGAGGTGTATAACCGGCGGGTTCTGATTTATAATTCCTTGCCGTCCTCCAGCAGCGCCGGTGCGAATGTGGAAATAGGCCAAATCGATTTCAATCATAACGACATAAACCAGGGCGGCGCGGCTGCGGCTAACACATTCAGGTCAGGTGGCGGACTTTATTCGGACGGAACAAAATTTATCGCGGTAGACGTAAATAACAATCGGGTCCTCATCTATAATTCCATTCCAACGACGAATAATGCCAGCGCCGACGTCGTCATCGGCCAGTCGGATATGACGGGCGTCACCGCGAATCAAGGCGGTTCAGTGGGGGCGAATACTACCTATTATCCCTACGGACTTTGTTCGGATGGAAAGAAGCTGGTTGTTACGGATTATATGAACAATAGAGTGCTGATATACAACTCCACTCCCGCTGCCAACAATGCCAGCGCCGACGTGGTCATCGGCCAGCCCGATATGACAAGCAATTCGGTCGACCAAGGCAGTTCCGCGGCGGCGAATACGCTTAATTATCCGGTCAGCGCCTATTGCTATGATGGACGATTGTTGATTGGCGATGAAGAGAACAACCGGATACTCATCTATAACTCCATCCCAACCTCAAACAATGCCAGCGCCGACGTGGTCATCGGCCAGCCCGATATGACAAGCAGTTCGATCAATCAGGGCGGCTCATCTCCCTCGGGAAAAACATTATCCTACCCATTTGGAACATACATTTACGACAAACATCTGTATATTGCAGACGCATATAATCATCGGGTCCTCATTTACAATCTCGGCACCCGGGACGAATCCCTTTCCGCCTCTTCCGCCACCAACTCCCGCGATATCGCCCTCGCTCTTTCCGCCACCGACGCCAAAGACATGATGATCTCCGAAAACGCCGACTTTGCGGGAGCCTCCTGGGAAACCTATCAAGCCTCCAAAGTCTTCACTCTTTCTCAGGGGGACGGAACCAAAACCGTCTACGCCAAATTCCGCGACTTCGCCAACTTTGAAGGAAGCACCGTCAGCCAAACGGTCAATCTTGATTCCGAACTTCCCATCATCGCCATCGGAAACCACAAAACCTACCGCCTTTCAATCGACGAGACTATTTCTACCAGAAACAAAACCCTTGTTTTCAGAGGAAAAAGAGACGATATCTACAGAGTGGAACTCTTTGAAGACGGAAAATTGAAAAAAACCTCCAAAATCAACAAAAAACACAATTTCCGACTAAGAGTCAAAGAAAAGGGAAGAAACGAAACTCATTCCTACCAGTTCAAATATTATGATTCAAACAACGCTATTATCCACACCTCTGAAATCTACAATATCCTCTTTGACAAGCTCAAACCTCGCTTCACCAAATCAAACCCCAAAACCAAAAGAGTGAGTCCCGGAGACACCATCTCCTGGGATGTCACTGACAACGACCAGATCAAATACTACGAATACGTCTTCCAAGGCAAAATTCACAAAATGAACCAAAACTCATTCACTCTCCCGGCTGATCTCAAGACGGGGAAAAACTGGAGCCTCAAAGTGACCGCCTATGACCGGGCGGAGAACCGGAGCATGAGAAGGTTCAAGATAAAGATTATTTGATTTCTGATCTTGATTCCTGATTTCGGAGATTAGAAAAGGAAATTTATGAAATATAAGGCAATATTGGTGATTATAATTTGTTTGTTTTTTGCTTTTTTTGCTCAGGCGCAGGAGATTTCGAATGTTGAGAAAATCACCAATTTCGATGGTGAGATCCGTATAAATTCCGACAGCTCGATTGATGTCAAAGAGACGATCAAGTATGATTTCGGCGATCTTGAGAAGCACGGGATTTTTCGGTTCATTCCGGTGAAATATAAAGCCCGGGGCGGAAATTATAATCTTCGGGTAACGGACGTGAAAATCACCGACGCAAACGGCGTGCCGCAGAATTTCACCACGACTTACGAGGGCGAAAATATAAAATTCCAGATCGGCGATTCGGATAAATTGGTGAGCGGGCAAAAGAGTTACGTAATCAGTTACGTAATTCGGCGGGCAGTGAACTATTTTTCGGATCACGACGAACTATATTGGAATTTCACGGGCGACAAGTGGCCGGTTCCGATTGAAAGCGCGTCAGCCAAAGTGACTTTGCCTGAAAACGCCAAAGAAAATCTGCAATATAAGTGCTTTGAAGGGGTTTTCGGAACCACAAATGAATGCGGGTCCAGCGCCAACGGAAATATTTTGGAATATAAATCAACCGGGACAATGGATCCCGGCGAAGGCATGACAATTGTTGCCGGCTGGCCGAAAGGAATCACGCCGGAGCCGACTTTTTTTCAAAAACTTTGGGATATCGCCAAAGACAATTGGACGCTTTTTGTCCCTTTAGCGGTTTTGGCGCTGATGTATCGCCACTGGAACAAGAAGGGCCGTGATCCGAAAGGGCGGGGAACAATCATCGCCCAATACGAACCGCCGGACAAACTCGCGCCGGCGGAAATCGGGACAATGGTTGACGGATCGGCTGACAATCAGGATGTTTCTTCAACGATTATCGACCTCGCTGTCAATAAATTCTTGAAAATCAAGCACTCGGAAGAAAAAGGTTTTTTGGGAATCAAAAGCTCGGAGTATACTTTCACCCGGCTGAAAGATGAAGAGCCCGCGCGGGATTTTGAGAAAGAAGTGATGAAGGGAATTTTTGATTCGGGAAAAGAAAAAAAACTCTCGGAGCTCAAAAATAAATTCTATAAAACCCTCGCGACAGTCAAAAGCCAGCTCTACGAAGGCGTGACGCAAAAGGGCTACTATGTTTCCAATCCCAACAGCACGCGAACAATATGGGTTGTGTCCGGAGTTGTCAGCGGGGGAATTTTGGCCGGTATCTTTGGATCGTTTCAGGGCGCTTGGGGAGTTTTGAGCGGAATTTTGTCGGGAATAATAATTTTGGTTTTCGGCTGGCTGATGCCGGCGATGACCAAAAAAGGCGCCGAACTCAAGGAAAACATCCTCGGTTTCAAGGATTTTCTTTCTGTCACTGAAACAGATCGGCTGAAATTTCACAATGCCCCCGAAAAAATCGCCTCGTCGGCGATCCGCCAAGGAGGCAGGAATCCCGCAATGTTTGAAAAATTTTTGCCCTACGCGATGGTTCTTGGGGTCGAGAAAGAATGGGCGAAACAATTTGAGGGAATATACAACCAAGAGCCGTCTTGGTATGAGGATTCGTCAGGACGGATGTTCAATGCTATAATTCTTTCGAGCATGATTTCTGATTTTTCAAACACTGCCGGAGCGGCGATGGCCAGCCAGCCCTCATCGGCCGCGGGCGGCGGATCCGGATTTTCCGGCGGCGGCGGGGGCGGTGGATTTGGCGGAGGAGGCGG
>JAQUQQ010000079.1 GCA_028716005.1 Candidatus Moraniibacteriota bacterium
TGAAGATCACGAAGGTTGATCCCAAAAACGTTAAATACAAGGCAAAAAAAAGCAAGTTCACTGTCAACGTAAAAGGCAGCAACTTGTATAAAAAAGGGTCGCCTGTCACCTGCACGCTTGGATACAGCGTGGCTTCAAGAGTCAAGACTGTGAAAAATGGCAAGCGCTTGAAATGCACTTTCTCGATGAGTGAATTCAGCACGACGGGATATTATCCCCTGGCTGTTTCAATCGAAGGGAACGGAGAAGTTACAAAAACGAACGCGGTCAGGATAAAGTAGTTCTCAGCGTCCGGTATCGGGTATTCAGTATATTATTTTTGGTTTAGCCCGAAAGAATTGACAAAAATAGCCCATTTGGTTAATATGCCAAAGTGTTTTAAATGTGCGTAAACAATGCTGAAAATTAGGCTGACAAGAAAGGGAAAAAGGAACAAGGCGTTTTTTCGGCTGGTAGTGGCCGAACACACTTCGCCGATCAAAGGGCGGTTTTTGGAAGCGCTCGGTTTTTTGAATCCCCACACCAAAGAAAAAAATCTCAAAGCTGACCGGATAAAATACTGGATTGGAAAGGGAGCCCAATGCTCGGACACCGCCCACAATCTTCTGGTGAAAGAGGGAATTGTTGAAGGCCCCAAGAGAGCGGTGAAGATGAAAAAAGCGGATAAGGAAGATGTTGCGGAAAAGGAAGAAAAGAAAGAAGAAGTAAAGGCGGAAAAAACCGAGGAAACGAAAACAGAAAAAGAATCCGAAGAAAAAACGGAAAAAGAAGCACCGGCCGAGACAAAAGAAGAAAAGTAAACGGAGAAGATTTTTTTTGATATTTCAAAGACAACCGCAATTTGACGTGGTTGTTTTTATTTATTAAAGTTCAAGCAAACACAATGAGGAGGATCCGACATGGCCAAGTGCCGCAACAGGTGGCAAAGCGCAATAATAAGGAACTGCATGTTGTTCAGAAGATGGATAAAGTGGCGCCATCGGATGTCATTGTTCAGATACTAGAAGAATAGGTGCCAGTAAACGGAATCGACAGGCAGGGGCAAGCTCGCGCGCGAGTTTTGCCCCTTATTTAAACTGGGTTTATGAATTTGACAGAATTCAAATTTTGGGTATAATTTACCATAAGCGGAAAGATGGCAGGGCAGTGGTCGAAGCCGAACAGCCAAATTCCGAAATTATTAGCCTAAAACTGAAAACGATGGCTACAGAAAAAGACCAGGAATTTGTGGAGTATGTCGTGAAAGCCCTCGTTGACACGCCGACAGCTGTCAAAGCCAACCGGACGATCGATGAAAGAGGAGTTCTCATCACTTTGGATGTTGATTCGAAGGACATGGGAATGATCATCGGCCGCGAGGGCGCGACAGCCAAGGCTATCCGCACCCTTCTTCGGGTGGTCGGAGCCAAAAACAATGCTCGGGTGAACCTCAAAATCAACGAACCGGAAGGTTCGCAAAGAGGTGAACGAAGAGAAACCAAGAAGAGCATTGACGATGTTGTCAACGATATCAATGTGTAGTTAAATTAAAGTGCAAGCCCCGCAGGAAATCGTTATAATATTTCTGCATAGGCAGTGTAATATTTTTAAAGATTGAGAAATAGCTTTTAATAGAGCTATTTCCAACGGGGTAAACTTTATCTTACGCAAAAGCCGTGCTATCATAAAAGCGCGGTTTTTGTTTTTGAGAAAAAATCAAAATTTGGCACATTTCTTCGTTGCAAACTCCGGTGCTCAACGCAGTATGGCACATACAGCTTATTCCGCTCCTCTTTTGCTTCTCGAACTGCACTCAAATTTTGAATTTTTCTATCACCCATGGTTTTTCATATCATCACAATTTTTCCAAAAATTTTCGATTCTTATTTCGGAGAGAGTATTGTTAAACGCGCCCAAAAAAAGGGGAAAATCAAGATAAGAGTCCATGATTTGCGTGATTATACAAAAGATAAGCACAAAACGGTTGACGACACACCGTATGGAGGAGGAGCGGGGATGGTAATGAAAATAGAGCCAATCAGCGATTGCCTAAAGGCAATTAAATCCCAAATCCCAAATCCCAAATCCCAAATAAAATCCAAATTACAAATTACAAATTACAAATTGCGAACAGTTTTATTTTCAGCCAAAGGTAAACGTTATACTCAATCAGATGCCAAAAGATTAAAAAAATACGAAAATATTATCATGATTTGCGGACGGTATGAAGGAGTGGATGAGAGGGTGGCGGAATACCTCGCCGATGAGGAGATTTCAATCGGCGATTTTGTGCTGACAGGCGGGGAAATCCCAGCCATGGCGGTCATTGATTCAGTCGCGCGGCTGGTTCCCGGAGTTCTGGGAAACAAAGAGTCGGCGAAGAATGAATCATTTTCACGCGCGGGGTATCTTGAGCATCCGCAATACACGAAGCCGGCGGAATTTCGAGGGTGGAAAGTGCCGAAAATTTTACTAAGTGGCGATCATGCGAAGATAGAAGAGTGGAGGGGAAAGAATAGCAGACATAAAAATTAGCAGTCATTGGTAACAAGGTCATTAGCAGTGGGTCTGGTTGTTGGTCTTTGGTTATTGGATTTTTTTCTAATGACTAATGACTAAAGACTTGTCCCACAGCCCATAGCCACGTTACCTAAGACCAAAATTGTTTTTTGCTGGTAAATTTAATATGACTTCAAAATCGAACCAAAAACCTGACCAGATCCTAACTATCACCACCTTCGCCCTCATCGTCTTTGGGCTGGTTATGATTTCTTCGGCGGGAGTGGCTATTTCCCAATACCGTTTCAATGACGGGTATTATTTTTTCAAGCATCAGCTCTTTTATGGAGTTTTGCCGGGCCTTTTTCTCATGTATATTGTCCAAAAAATTGACTATCACTTTTGGCGCCGGTTCGCCTTTCTTCTTTTCGCGGCCAATCTGCTCCTTTTGGTCCTTGTTTTCATTCCCGGTGTCGGTCTCAAATTTCAAGGAGCCAGCCGCTGGATAACGCTCGGTCCTTTTTCTTTCCAGCCCACCGAAATGCTCAAGCTCACGATGATCTTGTATCTCGCGGCCTGGCTTGAAAGCAAAAAAGACCTGAAAAGAGATTTGTTCGAAGGTTTCATTCCCTTTTTGGCGATTCTCGGGATAGTGGGGTTTCTCATCATCAAACAGCCAGATATGGGAACGCTCGGAACCATCGTTGTCATTTCAGTGGTAATATTTTTTCTTTCCGGCGCCAAAACGGTCCATATCGCGTCAATGGCCGGAATGGGAATTTTGGCATTTCTCGCTTTGGTGAAATTCGAATCCTATCGGATGAACCGGCTTTTAGTCTTTCTTCATCCGGAACTCGACCCGAGGGGAATTGGATATCAAATCAACCAGGCGCTTCTGGCGATCGGATCGGGCGGATTTTTTGGGCTGGGCCTGGGGCACAGCCGGCAAAAATTCAATTATCTTCCGGAGCCGGTGGGGGATTCAATTTTTGCCATAATTTGCGAGGAAATTGGTCTTATTGGCGCGGCGCTTTTGATTTTTTTGTTCGTGACTTTTGCCATGCGGGGGCTCAAAATCGCGAAAAACGCGCCGGATATGTTTGGGAAATTGATTGCGATCGGCATCACTTCCTGGATAATTTTCCAGGCGCTGATCAACATTTCGGCTATCACCGGTCTCATTCCGCTCACCGGAGTGACTTTGCCTTTCATCAGTTATGGCGGAACGTCGATTATTTTTTCCATGGTCGGAGTCGGAATCCTGTTGAATATTTCTAAGAAGTGTGGGAAAATATAGATATGAGAATTGCGTTGACCGGCGGCGGGACGGGGGGGCATATCTTTCCTATTCTTGCCGTTGTGCGGGAAATCAAAAAACAAGTCGGGGAAAATGAAGACGTTGAATTTCTTTTCCTGGGTCCGGACGGAGAATTGGAAAAAGAAGCCATGGAAAGAGAATTCATCCCCATGAAAAAAATCCAGTGCGGAAAGATGCGCCGGTATTTTTCGCCGCTCAATTTTTTGGATATTTTCAAAATCCCTTTGGGATTTTTTCAGTCCCTTTGGCATCTTTTGATTTTCATGCCGGACGCGATTTTTGCCAAAGGCGGATACGCGAGCGTTCCAGTCGCGGCGGCGGCCTGGTTCTATCAAATCCCGATTTTGATCCATGAGTCTGATGTCGTGCCGGGTCTCGCCAACCAGCTGATGGCAAAAGTCGCCAAAAAAGTGGCCGTGTCATTTCCCGGATCGGAAAAATTTTTTCCCGAGCGAAAAGTTTTTTTGACTGGCAATCCAATCCGGGAGGAAATGATCCAGGATGACAAAAAGGAAGGGGAGAAAATTTTTTCTCTCAAACCTGACAAAAAAACAATTCTGGTTATCGGCGGGAGCCAGGGAGCGAGAGTCATCAACCAAGCCGTTGTGACTTTGCTTCCGAA
>JAQUQQ010000080.1 GCA_028716005.1 Candidatus Moraniibacteriota bacterium
CTCGCGGAACCATTGGCCGAGATCAAGGCTTCTCTCTTGGCCGGCATACCCAAGAAAAAATTTTCCGAAGTGGACGAGAAGCCCGAGGACCGGGGATGCTGAGAGAAGAAACTGAATTTTTGACCAACGATAATAGGCAGGCGGAAGCAAACCGACCTGCCTTATTTTTTTTCCAAAGCTAAACTATCAGTTTCGCCCAGAGCTTGGCTTTTTTCACTCCAAACAGCAATCGACGGCTTTTCGGACGAGTTCACCCAGTTTTCCCAAAAATCCCTTCTTTTCCTTGTCGTGAACGTTGACGGCGTCCGCGTCGATTTTTTTTATGTCGTCAGTTTTCACGAGATCCATATTTATTCCCCAAAAAAGGGAATAGCAATCGAAAGATTTTTCAAAAAGTTCAAGAGCTTCTTTTTGATTTCCGGCCTTGTGCTGCTTTGTTCCCACTTCCATGAGGCGCATCGAAGCGGCGAGAAGATGTTTCGAAATGCACCACTGTTCGCCCTCGGGATTTTTCACGATTTTTCGCAGCAAGTCGCCTCGCATGGCCCGCACTTCCTGGAGCATATCGTAGTATTCCGGTTTTCCGGTCTTCGCGCCGGTGAAAAAGAAATGCTCTTCGATCGAGATGAGATTCATGATGGCGATCGACAAATCCTGGTCGGAGGAAAGATCCATTTTGTCGGTCTTTTTCATTTCGTCGACTTTTTGGATGAGGTCGTTGATTTTTTGGAGTTTTTCCTGGTTGTTTTCCATATTTTTCCAAAGCTCGGCTTTTTCCTGACGGGAGCTCAACTCCCGTCATTCCTTAAAGCCAAGCTTTTTTTAACATGTGAAATATAAAATTATACTGGCGATCACAATCGGCGCTATGCCAAAGACAATCTTCTGCCCCTTGAAATAAGAAACATTATTGTTTCTCTTCCGGATATAATTGTGAAAAATCACTCCGGCGGCGAATAGCGCGCTTCCCAAAATTATTCCGAACAGCAATTTGTCAATTCCGCAAAGACGGTTCAGGGGATGGCCAATCTTTCCTTTCCAGTAGAGCGGCAGAACAACAATCGCGTAATATGCCAAAAAAATCAGGATTTTTCGGCCTTTGAATTTGATGTTTTTTCTATTCAGCCAATTGATGGTCCAAATAGACACGGACACAATAAGCGCGCCAATCCAGAGTCCGGAAATTGAATCGTCAATGCCAAAATATTCCGCGAGGCCGAGCCCCGCGCCGACGGCGACCGTGCAGACGGGACAGACGGCGTGGGCAATCCGCGTGGAAATAAATAGAGTTAACGCTGAAATAGAAAGTATTTTTTTCATGGCAAATCTTGTGTCGAATTTTAAATTTAAAATTATAAATTTCAAATGAAATCTGAATGACTCCGTTTCAAATTAAAAATTCTGTCATTCAAAATTGATTTAAAATTTGAAATTTAGACTTTAAAATTCCGTTTCTATTCTATCCCATTTTCCTATTTTCCGGAAGGGGCCTTGGGGGTATTGCGTGCATTTTGGCGATATTGTATAATTATTGCAAGAGTAAAAAAACTCTGTGAAATAATTCCGCTGCGCGGGATTTCACGGGGAAAACACAAAAAATGCAAAACTTGAAAAAAAGAGGGTTGCTTAGCATAGGGCGAAAGTGGGTTTTCACTTTGGCTCTTTTTCTTTTGGTCTTCGCGTTGTCGTGCGTGATGAAAATCCATGCTGGGACAAGTGATAGCGGGAGTGGCTGGCTTTGGGGCGGGGGAGCCGGGCCGAATGACGGGACAAACACGAATGTCGGCTGGATTAGCATAAACAACACAAATCAGGGTGGCGCGACGAATTATGGATTGAATATTCCGAGCGGCACCGGCGCCATTTCCGGCTATGCCTGGAGCGAAAATATCGGCTGGATAAGTTTCAATGCGGCAGATACTGCCGGTTGCCCCCAGGGTTCTTGCAACGCGACAAAAGTGGCCGGCAACAACATAAAGGGCTGGGCGAGAATCTTGGGTATAAGAGACGCGCTGGCACAAAGTAACTCCGGCGGATGGCAGGGCTGGATTAGCTTGAGCGGGGCGCAATACGGGGTGAAAATCAACGCGGACAATACGCTCACGGGATACGGCTGGTCGGACGAACTCGGCTGGATTGATTTTTCTCGGGCGAAGTATGAGGAACCATGCACGCTCGTGTTTGAACCGGCATCCAAAACTGTGGATGAAAACACTTCCGGCATCCAAGTGACGCTCAAAGAAGTTCCTCCTGGCGGTGCCACAACCTGCAATTCCGGAACAGTCACTCTTTCGAAAAACAATTCGATAGTGAGCAGTCTTTCCTCGTCTTCACCTTCACCCTTTGATTTTTCTTCCAGTGCGATACAGTCGGTGAATATGACATTGGGGATAGGCAGCGTCAATTCAGACACCAATTTCAGCGACGCTCTTTCTGCCACTTCAGATAAAAGCGGGTCGGCAAATTTTGGCCTCTATGTCAAAAATGTTCCAGTTTGCACAATCTCCGCCCCGTCAAGTTGGGAGATAACAGCTGGAAACACTGACAGCTATGACGTGACTGTGGAAGGGGAAAGCGGTTGCGCTCTCGACAGCTGCGTTGAAGGAAGCGATCCAAACAATGCCATTGTTTCAGTCAGCAAAACAGGCAGCAGCTGCCAAATAGAGGCCTCCTCCGAGGCCCGCTACGGGGCTGTTGATGTCACGGCGAGAGCGAGTGGAGGACAAACCAAAGTTACAAAAGTCGTTATTAAAGGTCCCGGCTGGGTGGAGACGAATCCATAGGATCGCGTAACGTGTAGCGCATAACGTGGAACGTAGAACGCGCAACATGGAACGAAAGCCTTAACGAAAAAAAAGTTTATCATTCATTTTTCTTTATGAATTCGAAAAAACAGATTACCTACTGGCTCTCGGTGATTGTCATCGGAGTCGCTCTGGGTCTCGCTCTCCAGTTCGTCCGCGCCTGGACCGAACCGACCGCGGCTCCTCCCGGCGGAAACCTCGGCGCGCCGATCAACACGAGCGCGACAGCGCAGACAAAAGCCGGAAACCTAAACGTGAACGGCGGGATGCTGATTGGCGCCTCAACCACCGGCGGAAACAAAGGAGCGGGATCAATCAACGCCGATCAGGTTTGTATCCGAGGGGTCTGCAAGACAGAATGGCCGAGCGGAACTTCGACTTCGACTGCAACTTCGACTTCGACGACTACAACTTTGCCACCGCCATGCCAGTGCAACATCAACGGCCGCGTCTTGAGTTGCGGACAGGAGGTCTCAGAACCCGATCCAAGTACTTGTACTACGTGCTATTATGTTTGCTCTGGCGGAACAGGATACTATAATTGTTCCAGAACACCCGATATTAATCCCGGACTTTGCTACTAATCGGTCATAATTTATTTGAAATAAAATGAACGAAAAAATATTGAAAATTGTGATGGTTGTGTATGGGCTCTTGTTTATAGTTGTCATCGTCTTTTTGGCAATCATTTTCAATCGAACAAGAGTTTTGAATCTGCCGGCGGCAGGCAGCCAGCCGCCGGCTGGTGCTGAGACCACAACCCGCGTTGAAGACGAGGACAAGGGGCTGGGCAATGATTTCTCGGGCAGGATTTCCGAAATCGGAGACGGCTATATCGTCGCGCAGGTTGAAGTTCCCGATTTTACGCAGCCAAAAGACCCCGCTGGTTATCAGCCAGGCAAGGCGATGCCGTTCAGCGCTTTTGAAAAAAAGACGAAGGATGTCAAAGTCAACATCGACAGCAAGACATTGTTTTCCACAAAGAAACTTGCCGAGATTCAAAAAGGTGATGTGGCCAGGATTATTTCAGACAAGGCAGTTGTTATCAATGACGAAATGACTGCGTCAGTGATTGCCGTATTGAAGCAGTAAACTGATCCAATATTGAACGCCGGGGCAAACGGTTCGTAAAAGCACAAGACGCTAATACTATTATACAAAATACTATGAAAAAATTCTCCCATTGGCTCTCGGTGATTGTCATCGGAATCGTTCTCGGTGTTTCACTTCAGTTTGTCCGCGCTTGGACCGAACCGACCGCGGCCCCTCCGGGCGGAAACCTCGGCGCGCCGATAAACACAAGCGGGGTGGCGCAGACAAAAGCAGGAAACCTAAACGTGAACGGCGGGATGCTGATTGGCGCCTCAACCACCGGTGGAAACAAAGGAGCGGGATCAATCAACGCCGACCAGGTTTGTATTCGAGGAGTTTGCAAG
>JAQUQQ010000081.1 GCA_028716005.1 Candidatus Moraniibacteriota bacterium
GCTCGGAAATTTCCAGAATTTTTTTGTTTCCGATCCCAATATGATAGGGCGCAATCTGCATGCCGGATATCGAGCTGGTGTTCCAAATTTGGCTGAATTGGGAGATGTTTATTTTTTGAGCGTGAATTTGTCCCGTAGCTTCCATTTCATATGTTTGCATTGTTATCTCGACATCGGGAGAAATTTCAAAAGTGCGAATGAGTGGATTTTGGTTTCGAATATAATAGTCGTCGTAGACGATGCATTCCCCTGTTTTCGGGCATCGGCCGTCCTCGCGCATGGCCTTTTCCGCTTCTGCGCCCGTGAGCCACTGAATGTAGTCGACGTCGAGATAATTTTTTCCGTTCTTGGCATAAACTTTTTTGATGAATCCCATCGCCCTTTCGGTTATGGCAGGAGGATAGATTGAAGGATTGTCTTGGTTCGCTATCCCTTCCTCGGAAACCGCGGGAGGATTTATGCCACTGGAGACACCGCCGCTATCCTGGTTTTGCGCCGTCACCGGTTCTTCCGGAATTGATGTTTGGCTCGGCACGGCAGCCGCTCCTGCCCCCGGGGCAGATTCTTCGGCCCGTCTTTGAGCTTGCTCCATTTTTTGCTGGTTGTCTTTGATTCCCACTTTCACTTTTTTCCAGCTCAAGTAGGCTATTCCTCCAATCACCAGAGCGCCAATAAGCAGCAGCGCCAGGCACCCGCCAAGTATCCAAAAAAGAACTTTGTTGTTGCCCTTTTGGACGGGAGGCGCGGCCGGATTATTGTTTTGCGTTTTGGTTTGTTTTTTTTCGTCCATTGGTTTTGATTTTGTTAAATTTTATCCTCTGGCACCATTATAACACAAAAACAGGGTTTTGCCCTGTTCTTGATGTTTCGGCCAGAGATTATTTCTCAAGTTTTCCTAGCTCTTCTTCCGTCCAAGCCATCTTTTCTTTGAGATGTTTTTGCTTTTTTTCAAGCATTTCTTTTTTTTCGGAATCGCTCATTTTTTCATAATCCCCTTTCCATCCGGACATATCGCCTTTTCCTTTTTCCCCATGGCCGCATCCTTTGTGTCCCATGTGCATATAAATTCACCGCCTTTCTAAAAAATTCATGATTATTGCTAATCTATTTTATAATACGGCTTTTTGGCTATTTCTAATTCAACACAAAAACAGGGTTTTATCCCCGTTTTCGCTGTCCGAAGTATTTGAAATTTGGATTCGTTGCCTATGAAACCAGTTTGTTCAGCCAACCGAACAAACTGAATCCGCTTTGGGAAGCGGCAAGCAAGGTCTCGATTTCCTGATTGGCTTGTTCCAGGACGCTGATTTGCTGAGTAAGCTGAGTTTGGTCTCCCTCGTTGGAAAGCTGGGTTCGGATTTGGTTGAGCTGGCGGATTTGCTCCCTGTTTTGCTCCAATGTCATTTGAGCGTCTTTAATTGCCCCATAATTCGGCCCTACGAAGAATTTGACGATTCCACCCCGGCTTTGGATTTTTTCGACATTCGCTTCCAGTTTAGTTTGGTTTTGCGTTTGGGTTTGGGCAATAACTCTTACCTGCTGACCGATTCCGCCATTCCTGTCAGCTATCTGCAGCATGGCTTGCACCGCATTGGCGACCTGGCTTTTATTTTGGACTGATGGATTGGTGGAAGAATTGGATTTCCCCTGGTTAGCTTTGCCGCTAACGCTGTCTTGGGTCTCAACCGCATTTTGCTCCTGGGTCTGAATTTGGGTATTCACACCCTGATTTTTGACTTGGTTCTGTTCATTGGTCTCGACGGTATTCCCCACTCCTTGATTCCCCTGGGTTTGAGGAACCGTTTGCACCGGTTTGGTTCCTGGGTTTGCGTTCGTGCTTGCCGCTTGGACCTGGAAGCCAATGCCAAGCGCGAACAGCAGCAGCAAATGCGATGTTCTTTTCATTTGTTTTTTATTTAGCTTGTTAACAAGATTCATTATATCATATTCAATTTATCCGTAAATAAACTAGGGCGAACTTTTTGCACTCCGGCGCCAAAAAGCTTGTGTGGAGTGAAGTTTTCTGTCCGCAAACTTTTGCGGCCTGTTGGCCTGATTATTTCAAATACTCGTCGATATTCGCTTGATGTTCCTCGTAAGTTTTCGAGCAATGAATCTGCCGATTGCTGTCGTGAAGATAATACAGGCAGTCTGTTTCAGCGGGATGCAAAACCGCCTCAATCGCGTCTATGCCAGGACTATCAATCGGATAGGGAGGCAGACCTTTGTATTTGTAAGTATTATAAGGCGAATCAATGTTGGTTATGTCTTCTGATTTGATGGGCATCCACCAACCCTTGTCGGTTTTGCCTCGGGCATATTGGACAGTCGCGTCAATTTCCAAATTCATATCCTGATTGAGCCGATTCCAAAATATTCCCGCAATGAGCGGCATATCGTCTTTTCCTCCCGCTTCCCGCTGGACGATTGAAGCCAGCTTCAGGCCAGTCGTCCATTTGATATTCTGCCCGGCGAACTGGCCGATATAGGGCGCGAATTGCTCGTCAAAGCGTCTGGTCATCCGATTCGCCATATCCAGTCCGCTCTCACTGACAGGAATCAAATATGTATCGGGAAAATATGTCCCCTCAACATAATCAATATTCATTTTCGTATAGACCGTGTTCCACTTCACGAGTTCGTCATTGCTCCAGCCAAATGTGCTCGCCAAAATTTCTCCGATTTCTTCTTTTCGCAAACCTTCACGAATTATCACCCACTTCATATCAGGAGCAGAAACAAGTTTGTCGGCGATTTGCCACGCATTCATGTATTTTGAGACATTATAGCCGCCGGGTTCTATCTGCTTATGTTTGAAAAACAGGATCATCCTGAAAGCCGTTTTGTTCTTGATCAATCCCTGAGTTTTCAATTTGGCATAAGTCTGCGAATCGGTTTGATTCCGGTTGACGATAAAAACCTTTTTCTCTTCCTGAGATTGGGGCGCGCTGAAAAACAAGCGACCGGTTGCGAACAACCCTACGATGAGAAAAAAAACTATTCCCAATATTGTGCCCAATTTTTTTCGATTCATATTTTCAGTTTCCCACAAACATCTGCTTGAGTCAAAAAATTCATCTTTCATAAACTGCTTGGCTTCTGCAATTTTTATTGTGCCAATATAATTTTTCATTGTCGTTTCAAGATTCGCGTGCCCCAGAAAAAAGAAAAGACCAGACTCGAAAGTCTGGCTGGGCTGTTGCCCGGTTAATCGTTGTCAATCTATAAACAGCGCCTTAGAAGATCTGCGTCAATTTCAACCACGGCGGTTGGAAACTGGCGAAGTATAATTCTCCTAGCCAACTCCTTGTCAGCCTTCCCATGTCCGCGACTTGCCCCTAAAATGTTGAAGGTCAAAATTCCTTCCTCATGCGGACGCATTCCTACGGCCAACCCTCCTCCTCCCATGATCTTGTGAACTGCGCCAAAAAGCCTTTTGTACTGGCTGACACAATCGTCATGGTATTTTTCGTCATGAGTAGCCGCCAGTACCAGACCTCTTTTGCCTTCGTATTCCCCTTCGAAGAGAACAAATACGCCGGACCACTTGCAACTAGCGTAGTAGCCAGGAAGGGATTTCACTTCTTGCCAGTCTGGCGTCCAGAGGCGCTGGTTGTCGACAAGAACCAGCCAAGTATTATCAGTCACGGTTGCCCCCTTTTGATCATGATATATGTGTTTACCCTAACAAAAGCAAAATTGACAATCCATGTCAATTCAAAGCCACAGCGTCACAAAAACCGCCGATGAAAGCGCCAATGACACCGATAATAATGTCGCCAAACATATTTATTGGGAAGATTGCCCCGAAATAATATCCTTTTGACGTTGTATTAATTCACAGAAAGCCTGTTTTGATTTTTTATATATAATTTTTAAAAATATAAATATGCTGTGGACAATAGGCATAATTTTGCTGGCTCTGTGGCTTCTGGGTTTCATCACGGCGAGCACTTTCGGCGGCTGGATTCATGTTCTGCTGGTTATAGCGATCGTGGTGATCGTCATACAACTGCTGCAAGGCAGGCGAGTTTTGTAGA
>JAQUQQ010000082.1 GCA_028716005.1 Candidatus Moraniibacteriota bacterium
AAAAAACCATGGTTGGCCATATGTATATAATGAAACTGAATCACCTGGTGGAAGACAAAATCCATATGCGCTCGATTGGGCCGTATTCTCTGATCACCCAACAGCCCCTGGGAGGAAAAGCCCAATTCGGGGGACAGCGGTTTGGAGAAATGGAAGTCTGGGCGCTCGAAGGCTATGGCAGCGCCTACACCCTCCAGGAAATGCTGACGATAAAATCCGATGATGTTTTGGGTCGTTCGAAAGCTTATGAATCAATCATCAAGGGGGAAAAAATCAGGAATCCGAATGTGCCGGCTTCTTTCAATGTTCTGGTGAGCGAACTCAAGGGCCTTTGCCTCAATGTGGAACTGGTTGGAGAGAAAGGCGAAGCAGCCAGCGAAAAAAAGGAAGAAGAAAAAGAGAAAAAGAAAGCCGAATAATCAAATTATTTTTTCAATATGAATCAGCCTTCCATAACTAGAGTAACCGATTTCGATTCTATCCGACTGCGTTTGGCCAGTCCGGACGATATTTTGAATTGGTCGCATGGCGAAGTGACAAAACCGGAAACCATCAACTATCGCACCCAGCGCTATGAACGGGACGGACTTTTCTGCGAAAAAATATTCGGGCCGGCCAAAGATTGGGAATGCTACTGCGGAAAATATAAAAAAATCCGATATAAAGGGATTGTTTGCGACAAATGCGGAGTGGAAGTGACCCGCTCCATTGTCCGCCGCGAACGCACCGGACATATCAAGCTGGCGGTGCCGGTTTCGCATATTTGGTTTTTGCGCGGGGTGCCATCCAAAATTGGTTTGGCGCTCGGAATGTCGGCTCAAGAACTGGAAAAAGTTGTCTATTTCGCGAGTTATGTGGTTATGGAGCTCGACGAGGAAGCGCGGAAAGAAACGCTTGCGCGCATCGATTCTGAATACAAAGGCAAGCAAAAGAAAATCAAGAGTGAAGCTGAACCGGGCGCGGAAAAGACGGAAGAGCTGAAAAGCGCCTACCAAGTCAGCCGCGATGAAATCAAAAACCTGAAATTGTTCCAAATTCTTTCTGAAGTTGAATATTTCAATCTCTCGCTGAAATACGGGCATGTTTTCAAGGCCGGAATCGGAGCGGAAGCTATTCGCCGCCTTCTCGAAGAAATTGATCTCGACAAAGAAGTCGAAAAAATTGAAAAAGCCCTTCAGGATGACAAATCTTCCGACAAAAAAAAGATGCTGAAAAGGCTGAAACTTTTTCAGGGAATGAAACAGTCGGGCATCCGTCCCGAATGGATGCTTCCGACGGCCATTCCGGTCATTCCTCCGGATCTCCGGCCGATGGTTCAGCTTGACGGAGGACGTTTTGCCACTTCGGATCTCAACGATCTCTATCGCCGCATCATCAATCGCAACAACCGTCTCAAAAAACTGATTGAAATCGGAGCGCCGGAAGTGATTTCCCGGAATGAAAAACGGATGCTGCAAGAAGCCGTGGATGCTCTTTTCGACAACAGCGCCCGGCGGGGACAAACTTCCGTTGCCGCTTCCACCGGACAAAGGCGGGCTCTTCGGTCTCTCGCGGATATGCTCAAGGGAAAACAGGGGCGGTTTCGTCAGAATCTTCTCGGAAAACGAGTGGACTATTCCGGACGGAGCGTCATCGTGGTCGGCCCCCGGCTGAAACTCCACCAGTGCGGTCTTCCCAAGAAAATGGCTCTAGAACTTTTCAAACCTTTCATAATCAACAATCTCATCGAGAAGGGATACGCCCACAACGTCCGGTCGGCCGGAAAAATGGTTGAATATGAAGCTGAAGAAGCCTATGAAATGCTTGACGACATAATCGAACACCACTACGTTCTTCTCAACCGCGCTCCAACCCTTCATCGCTTGAGCATTCAGGCTTTCCAGCCGGTTCTCATTGAAGGAAAAGCGATTCAAATTCATCCGATGGTCTGCGCGGCTTTCAATGCTGACTTTGACGGAGACCAAATGGCGGTGCATGTTCCGCTCACTGAAGAAGCCCGGCGGGAAGCGGGAGAAATCATGCTTTCATCCAAAAATCTTTTGAAACCGGCTAGCGGAGAACCGATTACCATTCCTTCCCAGGATATGGTGCTGGGCTGTTATTATATGACCCACTTCAAGAAGGGCCGGAAAGGTGAGGGAAAAGTGTTTTCCGGAAAAGAAGAAGCCATTCTGGCTTACCACACCGGATATCTGGAACTGCAAAGCGAAATAGAAGTTGATATTGACGGCGAGCGAGTGAAAACTTCGGTTGGCCGGATTCTTTTCAATGAAATTGTTCCGAAAGAAATCGATTTTGTTAATCAGGAGCTTGATAAGGGAAAACTTCGAGAACTGGTGGGAAAATGTCTCGCGGCAACATCTTCCGAAGAGACAGCGAAATTTGTCGATAATCTCAAAAATTTGGCTTTTGGTTTAGTCACCCGTTCCGGAATGAGTTGGGGAATGGATGATCTTTTGGTTCCGGAAGAGAAAAAAGATATCATCCAGGGAGCGGAAGACCAGGTGGACCTGGTCAACAAACAATTTGAAATGGGTCTTCTCACCCATGCGGAAAGAAAAAACCGCATCATCGAAATTTGGAACGAGGCCAAGAACCGCATCACCGAAGCGGTCCGCAACGGCCTCGACAAAGAAGGTCCGGTTTATTCGATGGTCTATTCCAAGGCCCGCGGGACCGAAGCCGTAGTGGTTCAGATGACAGGAATGAAAGGACTCGTGGCCGGACCGACCGGAGAAACAATCGAACTTCCTATTCGATCTTCGTTCAAAGAGGGCTTCAACGTTTTGGAATATTTCATTGCCACTCACGGCGCGAGAAAAGGTATGGCTGACACGGCGCTTCGAACGGCCACGGCAGGATATCTGACGCGGCGCCTGGTGGACGTGGCGCAGGATATGGTGGTGCGCGAGACCGATTGCGGCGACAAGGAAGGCGGCTGGATATATCGGGACGACTCGGTTGTCGCGGGAGTGAGCTTTTCTTCTCGGATTGCCGGCCGGATTCTTCTTGAAGACGCCATCGATCCCAAGACAAAAAAAGTGATCGCCAAAAAAGGCGAAATGATCACCAAAGAAAAAGGGGAAGAAATCAACAAGAAAGAAATTGAAAAAGTGAAAATCCGCTCTATCATCACCTGCAAAACCCGCCGTGGAGTCTGCCAGAAATGCTATGGTCTCGACCTTGGAAGAAATGAACTGGTCCAGATAGGCCAGGCGGTCGGAATCGTGGCGGCTCAGGCCATTGGCGAACCAGGAACCCAGCTCACAATGAGAACTTTCCATATCGGAGGCGTGGCCGGAACGGACATCACCCAGGGTCTTCCCCGCGTGGACGAAATTTTTGAGGCCCGCCCGCCAAAAGGCGAAGCGGCCGTTTCGGAAATTGACGGACAAGTGGTTGAAATCACGGAAACGGAAAAAGACAAGATTATCCGCATCGAATCGGAAGGGCCGAAAAAGAAAAAAGACACCCGCGAGTATGTCGTTTCGGCGGTGATGAACCTGAACGTCCAAAAGGGAGATCTTGTTGCCCGCGGGCAAGTGCTTTCCGAAGGACATCTCGATCTCAAAAAACTTTTCAAAATAAAAGGCCGGGAAACCGTCCATCGCTATATCACGAAAGAAGTTCAGGAGATTTATTCCGCGCAAGGAGAAGGCATCAACGACAAACATATTGAACTGATCATCCGCCAAATGCTCTCGCGCGTGCGCATTCTTGATCC
>JAQUQQ010000083.1 GCA_028716005.1 Candidatus Moraniibacteriota bacterium
GGCCGGGACGGATTTTGCGACAATTTCGAGCCGGTAGAATCGCTCGACCTTCAGAAAGTGAAAACTGTTGATGATTTGGTGAAAGGCATGGCGAGCACCGCTTTCGGCGGCAGGAATTTGGGTGAAGCGGCGGATGTTCTCGAAGCGATGGTGCGCGACAAGGATTGTTTTGTTGTGCTGACGCTTTCCGGAGCGATGACAGTGGCCAAAATGGGCCTCTTGATTTGCGAAATGATTGAGCGGGGAATGGTGCACGCGGTTGTTTCGACGGGGGCGCTGATGACTCATGGGATGGTGGAAGGGTTTGGGATGACACATTTCAAATATGACGAAGGGATGGATGACACGAAGCTTTTCAAATGCGGATACAACCGGGTATATGACACGCTCGAGCTTGAAAAAAACCTCGATGATCTTGAGCTCGTTGTTTTTGAGGTTTTCAAATCGCTTGATCCGGGAAAAACGTATGCCAGCTGGGAAATTCTGGAGGCGGTCGGAAATTATCTCAAAAACAAAACAAAAAAAGAGGAACGGGCCGTTCTCAAAAGCGCGTTTCAAAAAAAAGTGCCGGTGTATATTCCCGCTTTTTCTGATTCGGAATTCGCGCTGGATCTCGGAATTTTCAACCGGCGGCGGGCGTTTCACAAAAAACCCGGAATAAATACGAGCGAGATGAAAGATCTTGAGCACTTCACGAATCTCATCCGAAAACAAAAAAAGATCGGAATTTTCACGATCGGCGGGGGAGTTCCGCGCAACTGGGCCCAGCAGGTGGCGCCCTACCTTGATCTCATCGACAAGCGCGTCGGCATCGGCGGGAAATTCATGAGATACAACTATGGCGTCCGAATCTGCCCCGAGCCGGTGCATTGGGGCGGTCTTTCGGGATGCACCTATTCGGAAGGAATTTCCTGGGGAAAAATGGTCCCGGCGGCGGAGGGCGGACGCTTCGCCGAAGTTTTTGCGGATGCGACAATTGCCTGGCCGATAATCTTGAAGGCAGTGATGGAGCGGCTGGATAAAAAATAATTTTGCATTTGCAATTGACATTTTTATTTTTGATATTTGCAGTTTGAACTATGCGTAAGTTATACGAACAATGGCCTTTCAATTTTGGCGCAATTCATGAGCAGGATTTCGAAAAGGCGAAAATCGCGATTGCGCAGATTCCCTATGACGCGACCAGCTCATATGGAACCGGCCAGAGAAACGGTCCATACGCAATCCTCAACGCATCGCGGTATGTCGATGAACTTCTTGATTCTCACGAAGGGAGACTGATGGGCCTTGAGCCGACAGATCTTTTCACGCTCGATGAAATTGTTGTCTCTCGAAATAGCGTCAAAGAGGCGATGGATGGAATCACTCAAGCCATCGAAAAGGAGATTGTATCAAAAGGAAAAAAACCGCTCGTTTTGGGCGGAGAACATTCCATCAGTTACGGCGTCGCGAAAGCGCTCAAAAAAAAATATAAAGACTTGTCGGTTTTGCAGTTTGACGCCCACACGGATCTCTTGAATGAATACGAAGGCTGCAAATATTCCCACGCCTGCGTCATTCGGCGGATTCTGGACTTGCATATTCCGGTTGTCCAAATCGGGATCAGAAACATGAATGCGGAAATAGACGCATATCTTTCGAAAAATCCGTCGCATGCGAAAAATATCCATTTCGCGCCCGGAATCCCGCCGGTCGAAAAAATTTTGAAAGGACTCACGAAAAATGTCTATCTCACTTTTGACCTCGACGCTTTTGACCCTTCCATCATGCCGGCGGTCGGAACGGCCGAGCCCAACGGATTGTTCTGGAAGGAAACAATTGAGGCCATTGAAAAAATAAGCCAAGAGGCGAACATCGTCGGCGCGGACGTGGTTGAGCTTATGCCGGTTCCAAATCTCGAGTCGCCGAACTTTCTCGCGGCGAAACTGGTGTATCAAATAATTTTGGGGATGCTCGTTCGCAAAGAATGAAAGAAAATTTCGACAAAAAATATTTCAGCTCCGGTTCTTACAAGAGCTACAAAAAGCTCGTGGATGCTTGGGTGCCGATTGTTGCCAAGAAAATAAATAAAATTATTGGGGATAAGCCGATGAAGATATTGGACGTTGGTTGCGCGCATGGATATTTGATCGCCGAGCTTCAAAATAAATATGGCCACGACGTCTGGGGGATTGATTATTCTCCTTATGCCGTCAAAAATTCGGAAAAATCGGTGCGGAAAAATATTAGACAAGGCGATATTCTCAAATTGCCGTTCAAGAAAAATAATTTCGATGTTGTGATAAGCCTCGATGTGATAAACTATCTGGAAGAAAAAGATATTCCCGTGGCTGTGAAAAATTTGGTCGGTATCGCGAAAAGGCATATTTTTTTTGGCGCGATTTTCAAACACGCCTGGACGGCCAGCCAAAAATGGAATCCGGACAAATTCCGGAGAAGCGTCCTCGCGAAAAAAGAATATATTGAAATTTTCAAAAAAAGCGGAGCAAAGTTTGCGGGAAGCTTTGACGGAGAAAACGGGGGAACGATACTCGTATTAAAGAAATAAACTCGGGGGATTACGAAAATGGCAAACGGCAGCGGCGCGAAAAATTTCCTTTTTGTTTCCTGGATCGCCCTCAACGGCGATCTGGCTTGGAAAGTGAAAAAAGAAGGCCACAACGTGAAATATTATATAGATGACGAAGAAGAAGCGGATGTCTATGACGGTCTTTTGGAAAAAGTCGGCAAATGGCAGGATCAGGTCGAATGGGCGGATTTGATTATTTTCGACGACACGGGTTTCGGGGAGGAAGCGGAAAAACTCCGGAAAAAGGGAAAATTGGTCATCGGCGGAACGATATATACCGACCGGACGGAAGAAGACCGGGAATTCGGCCAGGGAGAAATGAAAAAATTCGGAATGAATATCCTGCCGAATTATAATTTCTCAAACTTTGACGAAGCCATTGAATTTCTTCGGAAAAATCCGGGCCGTTATGTATTCAAGCCGAATGGTAAAGCGGCTGACGAAAAAAACCTTCTTTTCATTGGGGAAGAGGACGACGGGAAAGATATGGTTGAAATTCTCGAGGATAACAAAACATTTCTTGCCGGAAAGATCGAGAGCTTTCAGCTCCAGAAATTCGTGGCCGGAGTGGAAATCGCGACCGGCGCCTATTTCAACGGCAAAAAATTCATCCATCCCATCAACATCAATTTCGAGCACAAAAGGCTTTTTCCGGGAGATCAGGGGCCCTTCACGGGCGATATGGGGGCGCTCATGTATTGGACGACTCCGAACGCGATCTACAATAACACACTCCTCAAAATGGAAAACGTTTTGGCCGAACATGGCTATGTCGGATATTATGACATAAACTGCATTGTGAACGGACGGGGAATATATCCGCTTGAATTCACGGCGCGGTTCGGATATCCGACCATCAGCACGCAAGTGGAAGGCATTCTTGAGCCGATGGGAGAGTTTCTCCTGAAGCTGGCGAGGGGTGAGGATTTTGAAATAAAAACAAAAAGAGGATTTCAGATCGGCGTGGTTCTCGCGGTTCCGCCCTATCCTTTTTTCAGCGAAGATATTTTTTCGCTCTATAAAGATTCGTCAATTCTTTTCAAAAACGAAGCGACGATGGAAGGAATCAACTGGGGAGACGTAAAAATGGTTGACGGAGTCGTGAAACTGGCCGGTTCGTC
>JAQUQQ010000084.1 GCA_028716005.1 Candidatus Moraniibacteriota bacterium
CGCGAGAGTCCGCTTTTGAGATCCGTCCCGAGATAAAATGCGTGGATTATCACAAAAATATAGAGAACAATGTTCAAAAAATGAATCGAGCGCCAGAGCTTCGCGGAAATATATTTCCGGGCATAGGAAGTCACAACCAGCAAAATCATGAGATAAAAAACAATTGTTCCCAATCCGGCAAGCACTGGCTCGAAGCTTGAATGAAAAGGGATGAGAATATCCACGAGGCTGAATTTGAAGTATTGGTGGAAAAGAAGCGCGATCGCGTGAGCCGCCGCGAAAATGAGCGCTTGAAGAGAAATCCAGCAATGGAAATTGAGGCTGCGCAGGCGCAAAAAATATTTTCCGATTATCGGGAGACAAGAAATTGTCCCGAATAAAATTGAGATATACAGAAGAAAAAAACCGATGAGGGCGCTCGCCCGCGTGATATACCAAGCCCAGGGAATTTGAATTTCTCCAGCCATAAATTATCTGCCGACATTCTACCAACATTCAATGTTGGTATACTAGTAAATATATTTTTTCGCCTCCGGCGACACACGAATGTTTCCTCTATAATCCAAAAAGATGGCCGCTATTTTATTTTCCTTCGCAAACCGGGGGCCTTTTTCCTTTCCCATCAGAACAAGTGTTTTCGCCCGACCATCGGCGTTTTCTGTGTTTTCGGCAATGACGGAAACAGTTCGGAGCTCATATGAAAATTTGTTCGGATTTTTCGGATTCACCAGGTGATGGAATTTTTTTCCTTTTATCTCCCATTTTTTCCGGCTGATTCCAGAAGTGGCAATTCCCCGTTCAGTTATTTCAAGCATCAATTTTTCTTTCGGGACATCTTCGATTTCAATCCGCCATTTTTCGCCTTCCGCGTTTTTCCCGGTAGCGAACATATCCCCTCCCGAATCAATGAGAAAATTTTTCCACCCGCTCTGTTTCAAAAATTCCGCCGCGCAATCGGTGATATAGCCTTTGGCGATTCCCGAAAAATCCATCCGGCGGGCGAAAAATATTTTCCCGTTTTTGATTTTGAGATCGTCGCCTAAATTTTTTTCTATCTTGTCAAAATTCACGGGCGCTTTCATTTTCGAAAAATCATTTTTTCGAAAATCTTTGCCGTAGCCTATTTTTTCGAGAATTTCGATCACCCGCGGGTCATAAAGGCCGCCGCTTATTTTGTTGTAAAAGAGAGCCCTCTCGGCAAGAAAAAGCATGTCTTTTGAAGCCTTTTGCCACGCGCCAATATTTTTGTTGATCCTGTTGAGCTCGCTTTCTGGGTTGAAACGGCAAAAAACTTTCTGCTTCTCTTCGTATATTCTTTTTGTCTCCTCCAAATTGCTTTCCGCCTTCTTTTTTTCATATACGCCATTCAACACAATTTCAAGAAATATTTCTGTTCCCAACGCTCTGAAGCCTAATTTCGAAACCGGCATATTCATAAATCATATATAACCTTAGGATGTTTTTGTTTTGGCGTTTGACGGTTTTGTTTGTTGAGCTGGCGCAGAAGCAGGAGCTGGGGGAACGAGATTCGCAGGAGGCGGAGTGCTTGGCTTTTGAACGTCGACTTTCGGCGCTTCCGTTTTTGTTTCTTCGCCAGAGGAAATTGACTTTATTTCTTCAACGACTCCCTTGAGACTTTGAAGCTCGTTTTTCAGAGCAGAATTTTCGCCGAAAAGGGAAGAATTGTCATTCAAAAGATCGTTTTGTTTTTTCTCGGAGAGCCTGGCTTGATCTTTTTCCCAAATAACAAGAACCGCAATCGCCGTCAGCAGAATATTGATGAAAAAAATCAAAATTTTAACGCTGTGTTTTTTGATTCTTCCCGGCATAGCATTTGGCTAGTTCACTATTTTTTTGATCTCGCCTTTGATATTATCGTCAATTTGGTCGGGAAGCATATCGCCCGGCGGATTGTGGATTGTGGCCTCACGATAGACAACTCCCTCAACTTTTTTCACGACTTTTTTCAAAAAATCTTTTTCGGGCTTCTGAACAGTAAGTGAAAACGGCGAAAAAGAAACAGAAAAAATCCCGCCGAGCCAGGCGACGGCAATTGCCAGAATAATGATGATTAGAAATGCTTTTTTGAACACAAACTTTGTTAATTTTAAATTTTCAATTTGAAATTTGAAATGTCAGCCAAAGGCTGATCCGCCTCGGGTGGAAATCCCAAATGACTAAATTTCAAAAAATTGTATCATTTAGAATTTAGACTTTAAAATTTATCTTATTTCCATTTTCCCAAAATATTTCTTGATATTCCCCGCTATTTTTTCGAGATCCATTCTTTTTCCCTTTGTCCTTTTTTTGAGACGCGGGTCGAGAATTTTTCCCTTGTCTTCAAAGGCCTGCAAAACATATTTTTTTGCGCCGGAAAGCCACTTTCCAATTTTTTCAAAATCGTTTTCCTTGTGCAAGCCGGGAACAACCGTGGTTCGAAACTCATAGTCAATTCCGGAATTTTTGATCAAATCAACGCTTAACTTAATACGCTCCAAGTCCATTTTTGAATTCGCCGTTTTTTCATAATTTTCGAGGCTGTTTTTGATGTCCATTGCCACGAAATCAAGCAAATTTTGGGCGTATAATTGCCTCAAAACATCCGGCCGGGCGCCATTTGTGTCGAGTTTTACTTTATAACCCAAGCTTTTTATCTTCCGTATAAATTCAGACAAATCCGGCTGGAGCGTCGGCTCCCCGCCGGTGATGCAAACGCCTTCCAGCTTCCCATGTCTTTCTTTTAATAACTTAAAAAAATCCTCCTCTATTTTTCGTTCCACGTTCCACGTTCCACGTTCCACGAGTTCCGGATTGTGGCAAAACGGGCAGCGGAAATTGCAGCCCACCGTGAAAACCGTCGCGGCGATATGACCGGGATAATCAATAAGCGTCAGTTTTTGCAAGCCGCCGAGAATCATAGATGAAAAATACAAAACGACAAACTAAACAAAATACCAAACAAACACACAACTTTCAAACCTCACGAAACACAAAATTTTGTTTGTGATTTGTTATATTTGTGCCTTGTTTGGCATTTTGTCGCTTTGTTCGGTTTGGATATTTTACGAAACGACGAATTCCCGTCTGTCTCCATATTCCGTCGCCTTCCCTTTGTTCCATTGTTCGACGGGACGGATGTAGCCGACGATTCGCGAATAGACTTCGCACTTCTGCTCCACGACGCATTTGGGGCAAAGTTTGTGTTCTCCAACTAAATACCCGTGCGACGGGCAAATGCTGAAAGTCGGAGACAAAGTAAAGTAAGGAAGAGAATATTTCTCTGAAACTGTCCTCACCAGTTTTTTCGTCGTTTCGATGTCCTGGATGCGCTCGCCCATAAAACCGTGCAGGACCGTCCCGCCGGTATATTTTGTCTGAAGAGGCTCCTGAAGTTCCAGCGCTTCAAAAAAATCTTCGGTATGATTCACCGGCAATTGGGTGGAATTCGTGTAATAAGGTTCAATTTTGTCGTTCCCCCCAACCTGGCCGTTCGCGAAAATCATATCCGGATATTTCTTTTTGTCTTTTA
>JAQUQQ010000085.1 GCA_028716005.1 Candidatus Moraniibacteriota bacterium
AGGACGCTGATTTCAATTTTGACGGAAAAATAGTCGTGGCAATCGTGAATGGTCTGGCGACCATCAAGCATTATCGCAAACTTGGAAACGGCGTCATTGGACTTTTTCCCAGTTCGACAAACAGTTTTCACCAGCCGATCTATATCCACGAGTCGGATTCATTCATGATCGCGGGAGTCTTCAAAAAAGTGCTTCCGATTAAATTTGTAAGTCTCTAAAGAAAATGCCAAACTGAACAAAATACCAAAATGCCAAACAAAAATACAAATGGACAAAAAACAAAACAATTATAAATATCAGGAATTTGAAGACAGAACCACAAACTTTGCGAAAAGGATTATCCGGCTTTGTCGGGCATTGCCTAAGGGTAGTATAAATAATCCCTTGCTTAGTCAAATCATTCGATCTTCTAGTTCAATTGGCGCTAATTATAGAGAAGCTAACGAAGCTGTGGAGCTGTGGGAAAAAAAGATTTTATATACAGGTTAAGAATCGCAAGAAAGGAAGCAAAAGAAACTCACCATTGGCTAGAATTAATAAAAGAGGCAAATCCAGAATTTGCGGATAAAATGGAAAATCTTTTTCAAGAAATAAGGGAAATCAGGAATATCTTATCAGCCATGATTAGCAAGTCCGAAAATAAATAGTTTTTGCAGTTTTGGTAGTTTTGCATTTTGTCACTTTGTTTGGTATTTTGTGCCTTTGTGTATTTGTAAATTTATTTTAATGGAAAACATTTGTTGTAAAAGATTGATTCCCGCCGAATGGGACAAAAAAGAAATTGTCTGGCGAGACAAGCCTTTTTATAAATCGCGCTACCGGTCGTTTCTCCATGTTCCGATAAACATCGGAAAGAAAATCACCGAAGGCATGAAGGCTATCGGAGAAGCAGGACTTGTGTCGGAACAAATGGTGCTTTCCAAAAATGACACAATGTGGGGCGCGGAAATTTTGATTCCTATTTCCCAAAGGACGGGCAGATTCAAGACGGAACTTGTCACCGGCCGTTTTTTCACCCGCCTTTTTGAAGGAAACTACGCCGACATGAAAAAATGGATCAAAGAAACAAAAAGATATTGCGAGAGCCGAGGGTTGGCCGCGAAAGAGTTCATCTTCTGGTATGCCACCTGTCCCAAATGCGCGAAAAAATACGAAGACAAGGTGCAGATTGTGGTATTTGCGAGGGTAGGGTAGTCAATTTTGCCTTTTCTGTTGGAAGTCGTTATAATATAAAAGTACCGTGGGGGTACTTATTTTTTACTGAACTTAACCAAAAACAAAATTTATGCCTCCAGCCTTCAAAAGACCCAGTTGGGACGCCTATTTCATGGCTCTCGCGAAACTCGCCGCGTCTCGCTCAACTTGCATTTCCCGTCCAACGGGTTGCGTCATCATCCGTGACAAGCAAGTCCTTTCCACGGGATACAACGGCTCCATGCCGGGCGTGCCGCATTGCTCCGACGAAGGAGTGTGCTACCGCCGGAGCATCAAAGCGGCTGACGCGGGGAAATATGATTTTTGCCGGAGCATCCACGCCGAAGCCAACGCCATTGCTCTCGCGGCCCGGACCGGCATCAGCGTCGAGGGCGCGACAGCCTATTTCACGCTTTTTCCGTGCTATGTCTGCACGAAACTTTTGGTGCGGGCGGGCATTCGGGAAATCGTCTATGAAATCGGATACGAATCAAAAGACGCCATGCGCGACAAGCACTGGCAGGAAGTGGCCAATGAGGCCAATATCAGAATCCGGCAAGTGAAACTTTCCAAAGAGGACAAAAAATGGTTTGAAGGTTTTTTGCAGGATGATACGTCGAGAAGGAGAATCCCCAGTGAGTAAAATTCCAAAGAGACAAACAGACAAAATTCCAAACAAACTTACAAACTGGTAAAACAATCAAACAATTTTGTAATTTTGTGTTTTGGGTATTTGTGCTTTGTTTGGTATTTTGTTGCTTTGTAGTTTTGTATATTTTTAAAATAAACTTATGTTACTTGGCATAAAAGATCTCCTGAAATTAGTTAAGGAAAAAAAATTAGTCGAAAATCTTTCGGAAAGAGAGCTTCAAAACCCGGAGGGTTCCGGTTTTGATCTCCGGCTCGGGGAAGTATACGAACTTGAAGGATACGGATACTTGGGACTCGAAGAAAGAGAAACACCCAAATCGGAGCTTGTGGCGAAATTCGACCCGAAAAAGGTGACGTCATATATCTTTGAGCCGGGAAAATACTATCTGGTCAAAACAGTCGAGAAAGTGAATCTGCCGATAGATCTTGCCGGAATCATTTTTCCCCGCACAACACTCTTCCGTTCCGGGCTCGCGCTTTTCAACGGAATCGTGAACACCGGATATCAGGGCGAGCTAACCTTCGGATTGTGCAATCTGGGAAAATCAAACATCAAAGTTGACATGGGCGCGCGCGTTGTTCATATCACGTTTCACGAAGTTTTGGGAGAGGGCAGTCAGTATCGTGGGCAGTGGCAGGGTGGAAGGGTGACAACCGAAGGACGGGAGGTTCAAGTCTAAATTTATGAAAAGAAAGAAAGGATTATTTATTGTTTTCGATGGAACGGACGGAAGCGGCAAGGCGACTCAAACTGAATTATTAGTGAAGAAATTGGAAGAGGAGGGACATAAAGTTGAAAAAATTGATTTTCCGCAGTATGGAAAAAAATCCGCCGCTCTTGTTGAAGAATATTTGAGAGGGGGATACGGGACAGCCGAAGAAGTTGGTCCCTACCGGGCGTCAATTTTCTATGCTTGCGACAGGTATGCTGCCGGCGTCAAAATACAGAAATGGCTAAGAGACGGAAAAATCGTCATTGCCAACCGCTATGTGACAGCCAACATGGGCCATCAGGGGGGGAAGATAAAGAAAAAGTCGGAACGCAAGAAATATTTTGAGTGGCTGCATAATCTGGAATATAAAATTTTTGAAATTTCCAAACCTGATATAAATCTGATACTTCACGTTGAGGCTGAAATCGCCCAAAAACTGGCGCTGAAGAAAAGAAAAAAAAGATATCTCAAAAGCAATAAGGCTGATATTCATGAATTGGATTTGAAACATTTGAAAAATGCGGAAAAAATTTATATTGAAATTGCCGAAATGATGCCTGATATTCTCCTGATTGAGTGTATGAAAGGCGAGAATTTGATGAGCAAAAGAGACGTAGGTGAGTTAGTTTGGAATAAAGTTGTGAAATTTTTAGCATGAAATACAAACCAACAATCGGGATGGAAGTGCATGTGGAACTGAAGACCGATTCCAAAATGTTTTGCTCGTGCAAAAATGAGCTGGGGCTTGATCGGGTGCCGAACTCGAATATTTGCCCGGTTTGCACAGGCCAGCCCGGAGCTTTGCCGGTCGCGAATGAAAAAGCCATCGAGTTTGTCGCGCGGGCAGGCCTCGCGCTCAATTGTCAGATCGCCAAAATTTCGAAGTTCGACCGAAAAAACTACTTCTATCCCGATCTTCCGAAAGGAT
>JAQUQQ010000086.1 GCA_028716005.1 Candidatus Moraniibacteriota bacterium
CAAAAAAACGTGCGAAACGGCCATGAGACTGTCGGGTTTTCCGGCGTCAAGGACTTTGTTGAGGGTGGTGTGAGTGTCAATTTTTCCAACGAGATCGAGAAACGAATCAATTTCATCAAGCGGAATATCGGTGCGCAGATGGTCGCCCAAAGTGTTCAAAATATTATTGATAGCCGGAACGTTCAGCAGAGTGCCGATCGAAAAGGCTTTTGAGCGGGCGGCCTCGAGAATGAGCTGCTGGCGGAAAGCCCGGCCGAAATCGCCGTCTTCGTCGTGGCGGGTGCGGGCGTATTTGAGGGCTGTCGCGCCGTCGAAGGTATAAAGCCCTTCTTTTATGTCAAAAGTTTCATAGGAATAGTTTGGTCCCGGATAGCGCTCGTCGTGAATATCTTTTGGGACCTGGACTTTGATGCCATCGAGCTCATCAATCACTTTTTTGAACCCGTCAAAGTCGATGGCGACATAATAGTTGATAGGAAGGCCGGTGATTTGAGTCAATGCTTTTTTCAAATCATCAATTCCTTCAGTCGCGTTTCCGTGCCTGCCCTGTCCGCGGGCGTAAAGAGCGTTGATTTTTGTATACGAGTTTGTATCTGGAATCTGGACGTATAAATCGCGTGGAATGGAAAGCATAGCTGTCTGGTATGTTTTCGGGTTGACGCTCGCGATGATGATGGAATCGGTGAGATTTTCTCCCGGATAATTTTCACCCGCGAGACCAAGAAGAAGGATATTGATTCTTCCGTCACTTTCGCCCCGAAGAGGTTCGTTTTTTCCCGAAGCGAAGTCTCCAAGACTTCCCAAAAAAGAACCCGGCGCGTCGTTCGTGATAACCTTTTTGCTCGTGGAATAGAATTTGTAGGCGACAGCCACGGACGCCAGAAAAACAATGCCGAGGATTATCAGTCCGACAAGAAGCCAAAACAAAAAACGACTCTTTCTCCTCCGGGGAGGATTGTTTTGAAAGTTGTTGTTCACGGCAAACATAATATTAGTATACACCGAGCTTGCCACAGCTCAAAATTTCTGCTATTATTTGGGTAAAGTTGCTTATAAATAGCAAGTTTTGTTGATTTTTGTCTGAAATTTATATATGATCGAAGAAAAAAACAACCAGCCATCCGAAGATTATGGAGTCGGCGGAATAATCTGGGAACTCGTGAAAATGGTTTTCTGGGTGATTGTGATTATCGTCCCTTTGCGGGTTTTTTTGATCCAGCCTTTTTTTGTCCAAGGGGCTTCCATGGAGCCGAATTTTGAAGACAAGGAGTATCTCATCATCAACGAACTGGGATACAAGACAACCGATGTCGGATTTGGCTCGACAGATCTTTTCACTGTGAAATCTTTCAAAGAATTTCAGCGGGGAGACGTGGTCGTTTTCCGCTATCCCAAAAATCCGTCCGTGTATTATATCAAGCGCGTTATTGGCCTTCCGGGAGAGAAAATTGAAATAAAAAACGACAAGATAACAATTTTCAATTCTGAAAATCCGAATGGGTTTGTTCTGGACGAAAGCAAGTATCTTTCCCCGAGTGTTGAAACTTCCGGTGACCAGATTGTCGAGCTTTCGAACAGCGAATATTTTGTTCTTGGCGACAACCGGAGCGCGAGCTCTGATTCCCGTTCCTGGGGGCCGGTGCCGGAAAAAGATGTGGTTGGGAAGGTTTTGATTCGAGCCTGGCCGTTTGGAAAGGCGAAAGTATTTTAATTTTAAATTTTCAATTTTAAATTTGAAATTAATTTTAAATAACAAAATTTTAAATTTAGACATTCAACCATTGATTTAAAATTTAAAATTTATAATTTAAAATTTGTTGATATGCCTCAAAAAAAGAATATTATGAAAAAAAACATACGGAAGCCGAAGACCGCAAAGCCGGAAAAAGAAGAGCTTCTTCTCCAGCCTCCGCGCGGAATGCGGGATATTTTGCCCTCGGACCAAATTTATTGGCAGCAAGTTCGGCGCGTCTCGGAAAAAGCGGCGGCCGATTTCGGCTACCGGCGAATTGATATCCCTTTGGTGGAATTTTCAAATCTTTTCAACCGGAGCATCGGCGAAGGAACGGATATCGTGGAAAAAGAAATGTATTCTTTTTCAACCAAAGGCGGCGAGAAAGTGTCTCTGCGGCCGGAATTTACGGCCGGAATCGCCCGGGCCTATATCCAGCATGGCATGCATGTTTCTCCGAAACCCGTGAAACTATATTACTCCGGCCCTTGCTACCGTTATGACCGTCCGCAGGAAGGAAGATTCCGGGAATTTTTTCAATTTGGCTGTGAAGCCTTGGGAGAGCAGGATCCAGTCCTTGACGCCCAAATGATCCAGATGGGCTGGCGGGTGATCTATCAGCTGGGAATCAAAAATGTCCGGGTGAACGTGAACAGCATCGGGTGCCCCTCTTGCCGAAAAAGCTACCGCAACCTGCTCATCCATTATTTCGAATCGAAGAAACAAAAGCTTTGCATAGACTGCAAACGAAGGCTTGAAACGAATCCTCTTCGGATATTGGATTGCAAAGAAGACAAATGCGTTCAGGTGCGGGCGAGCGCGCCCCAATCGATTGACCACCTTTGCGACGAATGCCGGACGCATTTCAAGGAGCTTCTGGAATATCTTGAGGAACTTGAAATTCCGTTTGAACTGGATTCAAATCTGGTGCGGGGGCTCGATTACTACACAAAAACAGTTTTTGAATTCATGGCTGTTTCCGAGAGCGGGGAAGAAATAAGAAAGAACGCCCTTGGCGGCGGCGGAAGGTATGATGGACTCGTGAAAATGCTGGGAGGCGAAAGCACGCCGGCCGTGGGTTTCAGCCTCGGGCTGGACCGGCTGGTTCTCGAAATGAAAAGATTGGGAACGAGGATTTATAGAGAGCCGAAACCGCGCGTCTTTTTGGCGCAGCTCGGAGTTTTCGCGAAGAAAAAAAGCCTCAAAATGTTTGAAGCGCTGGAGCGGTCGGGGATCATGGTGGCGGAAAGTTTTGGGCGGGGCAGCCTCAAATCCCAGCTCAAAGTGGCGGACCGACTCGGCGTTGAAATCACGCTTATCCTTGGTCAAAAAGAAGCAATTGACGAGACGGTGATCGTGAAAGATATGGCGAGCGGAAACCAGGAAATCATCGACGCGGGGCGCTTGGTGGATGAAGTGAAGAGGAGACTTAAAAAATAAGTTATTGGTAACAATAGTCATTGGCTGTGGGACAGGTTGTGGGTCTTTGGTCATTAGTTACAAAATATCCAATGACTTATGACTAACGACCAGTCCCACTACCCACAACCTTGTTACCAAAGACTAAAAAATGAATAACTGCATATTTTGTAAAATCGCCAACAAAGAGATACCGTCTGAATTTCTCTTTGAAGATGATCTTGTTGTCGCTTTTCGCGATCTTCATCCTATCGCGCCGGTGCATGTTCTCGTGATTCCCAAAAAGCACATTGAAAGCGTCGCGGATATTTCAGAAAAAGACGA
>JAQUQQ010000087.1 GCA_028716005.1 Candidatus Moraniibacteriota bacterium
TGGAGTGAAGGGTGCAACGCGACAACGCCAAGTAATTGACAAATTTTTTATTAACGGGTTAACGGGTTTCGCGAGTTTGATTAGCTCGTTAACTCGCAAACTCGTTAATAAAATAATAGATCAAATCTAGAAAGGCGGTGAAAAAATGAAAACAAACAAAAAAGGTTTTACTCTCGTCGAACTTCTGGTCGTGATCGCGATTATCGGAATTTTGGCGGGGATCGTCCTGGTGAGCCTCCAAAGCGCGAAGAACAAGGCGAAGCTCGCTTCGTTCCGCTCTTCGGCAGTGAGCGTCAATCCGGCGGCAATGAGCTGCGCGGATGAAGATTTGCTGAACACGACCACGGAAGCACCGGGGGCGGCGATTTGCGCGGATACAACTGTGGAAGCCTCTCTCTATCCGACTCTGGCAAACGGAGTTTGTGATGGAAATACCTACACGGTTGCCGCGACGGACGCGACTTCAGCCGATGGCCAATATCAAGTTGACATGACTTGCACCATTGGCGGAACTGCCAGGGCTGTTTCTTGCACGGAAAGCGGATGCACTCCATAGTTTGAAAAACTAGATTTTTCTATTTAGCCTCGCTCTTTCCGCCCACGCACCAAATAAATTGGCGCGGGGTAAAAAATGGCGGGGTTATAATAGAAATATTTGTAAATTTTAGTCATTGGTAACATAGTTATTAGCCGTGGGACAAGTCTTTGGTCCTTAGTCTTTGGAGCATAATATATCCAATGGCTAATGACCCACAACCAGACTCACTGCCAATAACCTTTGTAACTTTTGACCAAAAAAATATGATCGCTATTTTCTTCATCGTCGGTCTCATCGTCGGCAGCTTCCTTGGAGCCGTGAACTATCGTTTGAAAACTGCCGAGGACATTGTCTTCAAACGTTCCCATTGCCCGCACTGCAAAAGACAAATCCGCTGGTATGACAACGTGCCGCTTTTGAGCTTTGTCATTCTTTGGGGAAAATGCCGCGAATGTGAGAAAAATATTTCCTGGAAATACCCGGCGGTTGAGCTTCTGACCGGGCTTCTTTACGCGGCGGTGGCCTGGAAATTTCTGGGCGGGTGGGGAATATCTCCCGAAAAAATTCTCACCGGTCCGGATGTGGTGGAAATGTCCTTTTGGCTTTTCACGGTTACATATTTGGTCCTTATTTTTTTCCACGATTTGAGTTTTATGCTTATCCCCGACGCGGCGGTTTACCCAGCCATCATCGTCACGCTTCTTTTCCAATACTGGAAATATCTGCAAGGGCCGCTCGGCATCGCCACGCTCAAAAATCCTTTCGTCGGCGCGCTTTTGGCGGCGCTCGTGGCATCCTGTTTTTTCTTTTTTCTCATCTGGATTTCGCGCGGGAAATGGATCGGGGGCGGGGACGCGAAACTCGGATTCCTCGCCGGCGCGATTGTCGGCTGGCCGAAAATACTCTTTGTTCTCTTCTTTGCCTATATGATTGGCGCGGTCGCGAGTCTCGTTCTCATTGGGCTCAAGAAAAAAACCTGGAAAAGCCAAATCGCTTTCGGGCCCTTCATCGTGACGGGGATTCTCATTGTCATGTTTTTTTCGCAGCAGCTTCAATTCTGGGCGAACAGATACCTGAATATAGGATATTAAACAATTTCGAATTTTTAATTTCGAATTTCGAATGAATTTTGAATGATCTAATTTCGAAATTAAAAGATTCAAACATTTAGATTTGGTTCAAAATTCAAAATTCAAAATTCAAAATTATCGAAAAGGTTTCACGCTCATTGAACTCTTGGTCGTCATGGGTATCGTCGGGATTCTGGCGACAATAGCGGTCATCAATGTCGGAAAAAATCCGGACCAGGATGTCCGCCTGGAAGCGGAACGGCTGACGGCGTTTTTGCGCAGCGTGCAGAACAAAGCGCTTACGGCGGAAAAAGTTTCCGGCGCGGCCGGAAAAGTTTGCGGGTTTGGCTTGAATTTCATCGACAGCTCCAATGCCCAAGTTTTTTTTGTTGTGACAAAGGGATCAAGCAAGCTCGATATCGATTGCAAAGCGGCAACTGTGGCCCAAAAATATTCCAATAGCAGTTCCTATTCTGATTCGTCCGCCAATCTTTTCCCTGGCGAAACCAATCCGGAAAAATTCATTCTGAAAAGCGGCGTGACATTTGAAACAGTGCCGTCAGACGTTTATTTCCTTATTCCGCACGGGAACTTTTATTACGGAGGAGCGGCTGACGATACGGATGCGACTTTTTCTCTCAAAAAAGATGACGCAAGCGTGGTCATAACCATAAACAGCCTCGGGAGCATCAGCTATCAATAATAATCCGACTCGGCAATAATCTCTCCGGCATTCAATGCCGGGGAAAACAAAATTGATCCTCAAATCTCAAAATTGCCCGAATTGCTTTGCAAAACGAAGCAGGCGGGTCTCAAATCCCAAATTTCGGGAAGGTTTCACTCTTATCGAACTTCTTATCACTATTTTCCTCATTTCCGTGGGGCTGATTGGCGTCATTGCTTTTTTCAACTCGAACCTCCAGAGCCAATTCGGCGCCAAGAATGAAATCATCGCCGCGGGACTGGCCCAGGAGGGGACGGAGCTGGTGCGAAATATCGTTGAGTATAATTTCCTAAACGACGTATCCGGAAAATGGTATCGCGGCTTGTGCGTATCCGGCTGCAAGCCCGACAAAACGAGCAATCTTTGCAGAGCGATCGATTATACATCGCTCAAGGATCATAACTGCGAAAATAAAATTAGCCTGTGTTTTGACGGAGCCCGATATTATGAATGCCCAAACAACGGAAACGCCAGTAAAACCGACTTCAAGAGAGACATAGACATAGGGGGCGAAAACGTGAACGGCATAAACGAGTCGCCGAACGGGATCAATCTTGACGCGGGGGATTGTCTGAATGTTACGGCAACAGTCGGCTGGCCAATTTCCGACGACGATTGCGCGAATGATATAGCAAACTGCCCCTATAAAACCGTTTCAACGGACATCATCTGCAAACCGCGGCAATAAATAATAATTTCGAATTTTTAATTTCAAATTTCGAATGAATTTCAAATGAATGAATTTCGAAATTAAAAAATTGAAACAATAAGATTTGGTTCAAAATTCAAAATTCAAAATTCAAAATTCCCGCAAAGGCTTCACTCTCATCGAGCTGTTGGTCGCCATTTTGATATTTTCTCTGATTGTTGTCGCGATTGTTTCCGTTTTTGTTTCCACGGTGACGTCTTCCGGAAAGGCCAGGGCCGTCAAAAATGTCAAAGAAAACGCCGAGTTCGCCGTATCTTCCATCGCCAAAGACGTGCGGATGGGAAAAATAGAATCAACCGATTCGAATTGTATTGGAACCGGAACTTCGCCAAAATCTTGCCTGATGATAACCAGAAACGGGGGAGGCAAAGTTTGTTATAAAGTGGCAAGCGATTATCTGGGAATCCAGGAAAGCGTATCAGGCAAC
>JAQUQQ010000088.1 GCA_028716005.1 Candidatus Moraniibacteriota bacterium
CCAATTTCCTTGCAGAAACTTTTTTCGTCATCTCCCTGAAATTTTGACCCGCGAATCTTGTAATGCATCGGGAGAACAACTTTCGGCTCAATCTGGTCAACCACGGCCTTGGCCTCTTTCCCATTGAGAGAAAATCGGCCGCCCACCGGAATTGCCAGAATATCCACCCCATTTATTTCCTCAAGCTGTTTTTTGTCGAGCGGGTGGGCCAGGTCTCCCAAATGGCAAAAACGTATTCCCTCACTTTCAAAAACAAAAATAGTGTTTAGACCCCGTTCAGCGCCTTCTTTTTTGTCATGAAAAGCATTCACGCCTTTTATCGAGACACCTTTTATCGAATATTCCCCTGGCAAATCCAAAATCGCGGCTTCGCCCCGAAGAGCTTCCGAATTGTTGTGATCAAAATGATCATGGCTCACGCTGACCATATCGGCCCGTCCTTGCGGCGGCCGCAGGCCTATTTCCTTGTTGTAGGGATCGGTGAAAATCACCACATCCTCGCCCGACCCGCGCCCTTCCGGTTTCGTCGAAATCTTGAAACAAGAGTGTCCATACCATTGAATGGTCATATATAATTGGGTAAATTAAGCAAAATTAATCACCCTCGCGGGTGATCACCTTTCGGGGTGATATGGAAATGATAGCATATAATAACTCGCGCATCAACCCCGATCCTTGCCAAATTAACCATTCTGTTATATACTCTTTTAGTATTAATCATTAACCTAACCATTAATCAAATGACCAACGACATTCTCGACACTCTGGCTCAAGAGGTCGACAAAATTTCTGACGAAAAGAAAGAAGCAATCGTAGAAAAAAAAGAAGAAATTCAAGAAAAAATAGAAGAATCCGCCGACCGGCAGGATGAAGAACCAATCAGTCAAACTTCTGTGATGGCTGATTTTTTGAACCAGCAAAAAATAAATTTTCCAAAGGAAGGCGACGTGATTGAAGGAAGCGTGATTGCCGTTGACTCAAACGCCATTTATCTCGACCTAGGCGTATTCGGAACCGGAATCGTGATGGGACGCGAAATCAAAGACGGACTTGGCGCGACCGACAAGATCAAAATTGGCGACAAAGTTTCTGCCACCGTCACGGACCTTGAAAACGAGGAAGGATATATCGAACTTTCCATCCGCGAGGCTTCCATTGAGCGAGCCTGGCAGGATCTTGAAGAAAAACAGGTGAACGGAGCGATTTTTGACACCAGAATTCTCGATGCCAACAAAGGCGGGCTCATCGTGGAAGTAAACGGCATCAACGGCTTCCTTCCTGTTTCCCAGCTCACGAATGAGCATTATCCCCGCGTCGAAGAGGGAGAAAAAAGCAAAATTCTAGAGAAATTGCGCTCATTTATCGGGACAGAGATGAAAGTGAAGGTGCTCGACACGGACCGCGAGGGCGAAAAACTCATCGTGAGCGAAAAAGCGGCCTACTCCGACGTGGAAAAGAAATCTATTTCCGAACTCAAAGTGGGCGATGTCATTGAAGGCGAAGTGAGCGGAGTGGTTGACTTCGGCGCTTTCGTGAAATTCCTTCCACCGAGCAAACTTGATTCGACGCGCGAAGAAGACAAGCTTGAAGGGCTGGTCCACATCTCGGAACTGGCCTGGCAGCTCATCGACAACCCCCGCGAAGTGGTGAAAACCGGCGACCGGGTGAAATGCCAAATCATCGGCATTGACGACACCCGCGTTTCTCTTTCCATAAAAGCCCTCAAAAAAGACCCTTGGTCTTCTGTTGAGAAAAAATATAAAGCTGGCGAAACATACGAAGGGCAAGTGAGAAAGATCAACCATTTCGGAGCTTTCGTGTATCTTGATGACGACATTCATGGCCTGGCTCACGTCTCGGAGCTTCTTGAGCAAAATCCGGGAAAAAATATCGAGGATATTCTCGAAACCGGAAAATCATATAAGTGGAAAATACTTTCCATCGAGCCCAAAGAGCATCGAATGGGGCTGGGGCTGGTGAAATAAGAAATAAAGTAGAAGATGTAAGATATATTTTTTCCAATTCTCTTATTTCTTATTTCTAATCTCTTATATAAATTCTATGTCATCAAAAATCTTCATAGTCTCCGGGCCTTCGGGAGCCGGAGAAGACTCCGTTATCGAAGGTCTGAAAAAATATTTCCAAATCGAAAGGGTAATCACAACGACTACCCGCTCGATGCGCGCAGGCGATTCGCCAGGAAAGCCTTATTACTTTATCAGCCAGGAAGAATTCCAAAAAAAGATAGCGCAAGACGAACTCGCCGAACACGCCCAGGAATATAACAATAATTTTTATGGCGTTACGAAAGACGAACTGGAAAGAGTGAAAAATTCCGGGAATATTGGCATATGGAAGATTGAATATAAGGGAGTAATAACGGCCAAGAAAAAATTCCCTGAAATAAAATCAATTTACATTGCGCCTCCTTCTCTTGAAATCCTTAAACAACGAATTTTAAAACGAAATCCGGATGTATCGGAAGAATATCTGAAAGAGAGGATGGATTATACGAAAGAGTGGATGAAGCACGAGGATGTCTATGCTTATAAAGTCGTGAATGAAGAGGGAAAACTTGAGGAAACGATTGCCAAAGTAGCCGAAATCATCAAAGAAAATATTGGGTAGTCTTTCGTAGAGGTTAAACCTCTACATATATATATATATATATATATATGAACCTCATCAAAAAAATTCAGGAAAATGTTTTTCGCTATCAATTGTTTGAGCGAAGAGCGTCCGCCAAAGGTGGATTCGCCTCTGGCGGAAAAATTGTGGTCGGCTGTTCCGGCGGACCAGATTCGGTCTGCCTCTTGGATATTTTGCGCAAGCTCAAGGACAAATACGGCCTCGAAATTGTCGTCGCGCACGTGAATTATGGCCTTCGCGGAAAAGATTCGGAACTTGATGAAAAATTAGTTAGCAATTTAGCAAAAAAATACTCTCTACCGCTTGAAACAAAGAAAATACCAAATACCAAATACCAAATACCAAATACCATTTCTGAAGATAACCTTCGCAAAATAAGATACGCTTTCTTTGAACAAACAAGAAAAAAATACAAAGCCGACGCTATCGCCGTCGGGCACAATCTGAACGACCAAGCGGAAACGGTTCTTATGCGGATTTTGCGTGGAACGGGACTTCGCGGATTGAGCGCGATTAAATTCAGAAATGAAAAAATCATCCGGCCGCTGCTGAACGTCCCCCGAAAAGAGATCATGGCCTATTTGCGTAGGAACAAGTTGCCTTTCCGAACTGACAAGACCAATCTCGGGACGGATTTCACGCGAAACAAAATCCGAAACAAGTTTCTTCCGTATATTGTAAAAGATTATAACCCCAACATTGAGGAAGTTCTATACAAACTTTCCCAGTCAGCCGCCGATGATTACGATTTTATTGGAAAATACTCCGCCGAATGGTTAAAAGCGAACAAATCTCTGCGCGTTTCGAAACTG
>JAQUQQ010000089.1 GCA_028716005.1 Candidatus Moraniibacteriota bacterium
GCTATTGGATTTTCTGCCAATGATTTTAACGCGTACTGATGGATATTATTCGGATCAGTAACGATGAATTCGCGCTTATCCGCCAAAATTACTTTATATCCGACGCTTTTTAATATTTTATCTTTCAATCTTTCCGGCGGTATGAACCCCGAAGGCCGGGCCAAAACCAATCCGTCTCCGGTAATGACCGCCCCGCTGATCTTTTCGAAATAAGTTTCCGCGGCCAGGGGTTTTTTGGAGCGTGCAACCGGCTTTTGTTCCAAATTATACGAAACGACCACTGTTGCGATCGCGGATTTTGTTTTCGCGATCGCGTCTACCATCGCCAGATCTTCCGAAATTTTAATTTCCTCGGTTGTTTTAACGATCACGGTATTTTCCTTGATCCTTTGCAGCCAGGCAAATTGCGAAAAACCAGGCTGGGAAACTACAAAAGGAATAAACCACCTGTCGGCGACTATGCCGCCAATCCCCCCAACGATCAGAATAAAAACGCCGAAAACAAAAAAACGCATTATTTTTTTCAACGCTTTGGGCTCATATTGCATGACTGAAGTTTCTCCGGCGTGTATTTCCGCCCTGCCCGGTGTTTTCGATTCGCTTGCCGGCTCCGTTGTCCCTGTTTCGTGCTTGAAGAAACGCTCCATATGCTCTAACTTTCCGGCGCTCTCGCCGGCATTATTTATTTTTACATCTTCCATATTTTTATGTTTTCTTATTATCGCGCTTATTATTCTTTATTACATCGAGCATTATATTATCTTTCTTGGCGGAAATATCAACACTGGAACCATCCGGCAGTTTTCCTTCAACAATAAGCGAGGCCAATTTATTAAGTATAAGGTTTTGAATCACGCGCTTGAGCGGCCGCGCGCCATAATTGGGATCATATCCCTTATTGGCCAAAAGTTTCTTGGCGCTTTCCGATACATTAACAGAAATCTGCTTGTCGCTTAAGCGCTTGGCGATCTTTCCCAATTGGATATCTATGATGCCGGCCAGATTTTCTTTGCTCAAAGGGTGGAATATTATAATTTCATCTATGCGATTGATGAACTCCGGCCTGAAGTGGGTGCGGAGCTCGGCCTGTATGCGATGGCGCATATCTTTTTCGGTAACGGCCTCCGGCTTCGTTCTTGCCTTAAATCCCAATCCGGAGTATTCCCGAATGATCTCGTTTCCGATATTCGAAGTCATTATAATGATCGTATTTTTAAAGTTGACCGCCCGGCCCTTGGCGTCGGTCAAACGGCCGTCATCTAATATCTGCAGCAGGATATTGAACACATCCGGATGCGCTTTTTCTATTTCATCAAAAAGAACGACACTGAAAGGCTTGCGGCGCACTGCTTCGGTAAGCTGTCCGCCTTCGTCGTAGCCTACATAGCCCGGCGGAGAACCGATCATCTTGGCCGCAGAGTGCTTTTCCATATACTCGCTCATATCCAGGCGCGTCATCGCGTTTTCATTATTGAACAAAAATTCCGCGAGTGTCCTCGCGAGTTCGGTCTTGCCCACGCCGGTTTGGCCCATAAACATAAAAGATGCGATCGGCCTGTTCTCTTCCGAAATGCCGGCGCGCCCGCGCCTGATGGCATTGGCAACGGCGCTGATCGCCTCGTCCTGCCCCACCACCCTTTTAGCCAAAGATTCTTCCATTTTTATCAATTTCGACGCTTCGGATTCCATCATCCTGAAAACGGGTATTCCGGTCCAGCGCGAAACAATCGCGGCAATATCGTCTTCCGTCACTTCCTCTTTCAATATCGGCGCCGTCTTTTGTTTGCTGTCCAATTTTTTCTGCGCTTCCTTTATTTTTTCCTCCAGTTCCGGAATTTTTCCATAGCGGATCTCCGCGACTTTCTGCAATTCCGCGGCCCGCTCCGCTTCTTCCGACTCTTTTTTCAACTGATCGATCTCTTTTTTATAGTTGCGAATTCCGGTAATGATATCTTTTTCCGTTTTCCACTGGATTTCCAGCTTGCTGGTCTTTTCCTTGAGATCGCCTAGCCTCTCCTGGATTTCCTCCAGCCGCTTCAGCGACATTTTGTCTTTTTCTTTGGCCAGCGCTCTTTTTTCTATTTCCAAAGTTATTATTTCCCGTTTCATCTTATCCAGTTCCGGCGGCATGCTGTCGATGGCCATCCTCAAGGCCGAGGTCGCTTCATCGATAAGATCTACCGCTTTGTCCGGCAAAAATCTGTCCGAAATATAGCGATGCGAAAGATTCGCCGCCGCCACTATGGCATTATCCGTGATGCGCACTCCGTGATGAAGCTCGTAGCGCTCTTTTAATCCTCTCAGTATCGCGATAGTATCTTCCACGGACGGCTCATTCACCGTTACCGGCTGGAACCGCCGCGCCAAAGCTGCGTCTTTTTCAATATGCTTTTGGTATTCTTTTGTCGTGGTTGCGCCGATGCAATGCAATTCTCCGCGCGCCAGGGCCGGCTTCAAAAGATTAGAGGCGTCGATCGCTCCTTCGGCCGCGCCTGCCCCCACAAGCGTATGGAGTTCGTCGATAAAAAGCATCACCCTGCCGGAAGCCTGGTTTATTTCTTTAAGAATGGATTTCAGCCTGTCTTCGAATTCTCCGCGAAACTTTGATCCGGCCAGCATCGAACCGAGATCCAGGGACAGCAATTCCCTGTCTTTTATCGATTCCGGAACATCTCCGGCCACGATCCTTTGCGCCAAACCTTCAACGATGGCGGTTTTTCCCGTCCCCGCCTCGCCAATCAATACCGGATTGTTCTTGGTCCGGCGGCTTAACACCTGGATAACTCTTCTTATCTCGTCATCGCGGCCGATAACCGGATCCAATTTCCCCTCTTTGGCAAGTTGCGTTAAATTCCGGGTATACCTTTCCAGTGCGCGAAATTTCGTTTCCGGTTCCGCATCTGTAACTCTTTGATTTCCCCTGATTCCCGCTAGAATGTTCAGCGTTTTATTATAATCAATATTTTGCAACGCTAAAAGATCGCGAATCTTATTGGGAGCGGATACAATAGCCAGGAAAATATGCTCTGTACTGACAAAATCGTCTTTAAGCCTTGCCGCCTCTTTTTGCGCCTGGTTTAAAACCCTGCCCATCTCATTCGTTAAATAGATCTGGCCAAAAGCCGGACTTACTTTCTCGCTATCGCCGGTCTTTGGAATTTTTTCTATTTCTTTCAAAACGAGCGACTTGATCAATTCGATATTTGATCCCAGCCTGTTCAAAATGGCCACGACAGTCCCTTCGGATTGCTCGAGCAAAGCAAAGATGAGATGCGCCGTATCTATTTGCTGCTGATTTCGATCCAGAGCAATATCTTGCGCACTCTGCAAGGCCTCTTGCGCTTTTGACGTAAAATTTAAAGGCATATTTAAAAAATTAATAATTTAGGACTTACGCGTTTGGATGCAGAT
>JAQUQQ010000090.1 GCA_028716005.1 Candidatus Moraniibacteriota bacterium
GTTTTTTCAGGATTGATTCTGCATACTCAAGAGCCACATCATCGAGATAATAATTCACTTGATGTAATCTACCCGTCACTTTGTTTTTGAAAACTAGAAGCCCCGCCTCTGAGCCATCCATGAGCATATAGAGAAGAATCTGAGCCGGATATTTTCTCAGCCAGATCTTTTTGGAATTAATCAGATCGGCCGGACTTTTTTTCTCGACCTCGGCGAAGCTATTCGGTGAGCAGGACTTGATTTCAATCGGTATCAGCTTGTCCCCGACCTGAATCTTTCCGTCGATATGTCCAGAAAGCTGAAACTTTTTCCACTCGAAAGGCCTCTGCTGTTCAACTACATTCACTCCTGCTTCTTGCAATTCTTGCAATACCGCCTTTTCGAAAACGTTGCCGAGGTCGAATATCCGCTGAAGATTCACATCATGAAGCACTTTTTTGTCTGGCTCAAGCCGAGATAGAACCAGAAACCGAAGGCAAGGATGACCAGCCTCTGATGCCCGATTGTTTGGATGTGGCCAAGCCTTGATCCTTTTTTCTGCCGCTCGATCTAACGCTTCAACCAAATTCGGTATTTCAATCATTGGCCTTCCTCCTCATACTTTTGGACTTCCTCTTCATAGAGCTTCATCGCCCGCGAATAGATTTTTTCAATCCACTTCTCTGAAGTGAGATTAGCAATGTCATCAAGATGATGTTCTTTTCCGTCCTTGCCTTTGAAGGATGAAATGTCGGCCAGAATCTTTTTCGCTTCAGCTTCTTTTCCATTCACCAGATCCAGGCAGATCCGCCAAATTTCAGACCGCTTTTCTAGGGCGGCCGGGCTGAGATTGGCTTCTGCCTTTTTCCGTCCAGACTTGAAATCAACTTTCTGAGTAGTATCTTTTGTAATGCCAGCTTTTTCCAGGTCTTCCCAGACAACACCCATCAGGCCGGTCACTCGCTTGATCAGCCTGGAGTAGAGATTGGTCACTGCTTTCCGCCTGATGTTGGCCATGTCAACATTGGCCATCGGCAGAAGTTTGCCATCAGCAAGACCAAAAAGCTTATCTCGCTGAGAGCAGACGCCGATGTCCTCAACGTACCGGCCAAGCTTCTTGGAATAGGCCTTTCCTGAGGCAACGAACGTGTAGTATCTTCCCTGTTCGTCTTCATTCCACTCCATCGATAGCTTGACGTCCGAAATGTCAACACCGAAAGCAATGCCAATTTTTTCAGCACCGCGATCCATGAGATATGGACTGCCGCCTATATTGATCCAGTCCTCAGGTCTGGTCAATTTCAGAGCAATCTGCTGGACCTTCTTGAAGAACTCGATGTTCCTCTCAATTTCAGCCAGCTCCGTATCAATAGCCAGACCCCGCTCGGGGACGGAAATGATCGGCATTTCCACAGCAATTGATTTTTCGTCAATTGTCTGTCCCGGGCTCACCATGTCAGTCACTTTTTTTTCAGCCATTTTTGGCCTCCTTTATAGATTTTTTGAAAAACTTTTCTAAAAGTCCGTGATTTGCCATTTTTATGTTCACCTTTCCTCAAGAAAAAATGGTCATTTTTAGCTACCCTCGCCTATTGGCTTCGGAATCGAATTTATGTTCACCTTTTGCTGAATTTAGCCACGAGAGGCCTAATTTCGAAAGCGGCCTTGTGCCAGCCTCCCAGTGCTTTATTATCCGAACCGAAACGCCAAGAATCCGTGAAAGCTCTTCCTGCGTTAGTCCCAGTTCAATCCTTTTTGTTTGAAATCGGACAGCATCGTTCCTGATACTACCGCGCTTGCGAATGAAAGAATTAATTTTTTGGTGGAAGTCTGCCGTGGAAAGAAATTTCTGCTTGGTAATCTTTTCAAGCTCCCGGATTATATCGATTTTTTTCTGAACGCTATCCGGGTCGTCGGGAAGCTGGCGATTGGAAATAATAGAATACAGCTGTTCCACTCTTTCGATATCTTCTGTACCGTTCATCTGAAAATCTCCTCAACCTTGACCCCCAGGGCCCTGGCGATCTTCTGAGCATGCTTTCCGGGTGGAATTGCCCCTGTCTCAATCAGGCTCATTGTGCAGGGCCGGATACCAGTCCGCCTGCAGAGCTCGACTTGAGTTAGGCCTTTCTCAAGCCGCAATATCTTCATCTTATTTCCGATTACTTTCATCTTGCACCTCCAATCTAAAAATAAGCAAAAAAAAAATAAAGTCAAGTAAAAAAAATAAAATAATTTAAAATAATTTTGTAAGTGCTTTATTTTCAATAACTTAGAAATTAAAAAAAATAAAGAAAAAGCTTGACAAACGATATCTGATGATGTATCTTATAATCGAAAGGAGATAAGAGATGAAAGAAACAATGAGAGCCAAAACAGCCAGAGGGGCAGATTTTGAACTTGAGGTCAGAGAGCAAAAGAACAGCCCGGAGCTCGAAGTGGTAGTTCGGGCGCTCGGAAAAGAAGGATATCTCCGTTCGCTTTTCATTTCCAAAATCCAGGGCGTCAAAGTCCTGGCGACATCAATCGAGGTCAACAGCCAGAGTCTTCATCTGTCCATTGCACCTCAGGATGAAGAAAAAATCGAATCCTTTTTGTCAGCCGTGCGTGAAGCTAATCTCTCCCGCCGAGCGAGATGGTGCGAGCTTAGCGTTGGTCCCTGCCGTGATTCCGATTATAGGATGCACAAAATTAATTTCTGGACTGATGATCCGATCGAAGAAGTGATCAAAATGGCAGTTAACGAGCTGACTGGCTGCTGCTGGGAAAAAGAGGCGGCAGAAGAATGGGCCAGAAAAAGAGTAGAAGCGTTTTATAAGAAACAACAGGAAGCGGCCGATAGAAAGCGGACTAAAGAAAACCATGAAAAAGAAATCAGGGAACTGGCGGCCAAAACAGGCGAAAGGCAGCTCCTTGAAGAATACCATGCTGACTGCGATGGGTCGGTCAGAGAATGCAGCATAGACATCATCCGGGTCTATATCAGACCAGATGGCGAGAAAGAGATTGAAAGAATTCACAGATATTAAAATCGCCCGTAAGACCCGACCGAAAGGCGGGCGGGCATAGGAGATAAAAAATGTATGATCTTCAGTTTTTCGACATTTTCGGGCAAGGCTTTACTCCAAGCCATTGCTTTGACAGTTTGGAAGAGGCGGAAAAATTCGCCAAAAAAAACCTTGGGTCTGGCTTGAGAAAAAAAGAAATTTTCGATTTTGAACTTCGTGTCCACAGGCTGGAATACACTATACGTCGAGGCAATGGGCCGAACGGCCTGAAAAAAGCGGTCATAATCTGGGAGGGGTGAAATGAAAACAGACAAAATGATGTCACTTCAAACCGCCTTGGACTTGGAATCCAAAGGCAAGGCAAGGCTCTTTCCTGCGTTCGGCACATGCTGGACTCGGGAA
>JAQUQQ010000091.1 GCA_028716005.1 Candidatus Moraniibacteriota bacterium
TTTGATATTCATTTTAATATTAGGCTTGCTGGTCTTTGTCCACGAATTTGGGCATTTTTTGGTTGCGCGGAGAAATGGCGTTGAGGTTGAAGAATTCGGATTTGGCTTTCCTCCGAGAATTTTCGGATTTTATTGGAACAAAAAAGGGGAAAGAAAAATCATTTGGGGTTCGAAAGAGATCGAAGAAATTCGCGAGGCGAGGAAAATCGGCGAAGAAAAAACCGTTTATTCAGTCAACTGGATTCCGCTTGGAGGATTCGTGAAAATAACGGGGGAGGACGGCGAGGAGAAGGGAAATCCCAAAAGTTTCGCGGCAAAAAAGCCATTTGCGAGGATAAGAATCCTCGCGGCGGGGGTGGCCATGAATTTTCTTTTGGCGGCCGTGCTGTTTTCTTTCGGTTTTTGGCTGGGGGTTCCGCAACCCGTCGATGAAGTGAAAGGCGGAAGAGCAGGGAATGAGCAGATTCAGATTGTGGATGTCGGGAAGGGGACGCCGGCCGAAGCAATGGGTGTCCGCCCCGGAGATGAAATTTTGGGGGCGATGAAGGATAACAATCTCACGAAATTTTCGTCTGTCGAAGAAGTGCAGAATTTTATCGCAGAAAACAAAGGCAATCAGGTGGTTCTGGAAATTCAGCGGGGGAAAGAAAAGCTGGAAATTTCCGGCACGCCGAGAATTGATTTTCCGGAAGGCGAGGGGCCGCTCGGAATAGGACTCGCGAAAATAGTCATCGCGAAATATCCGTGGTATAGGGCAATTGCCATGGGCTTCCAATATACTTTTGATCTGATAGTCACTTTCATTTCGTTCTTGGGGCTTCTCATCTGGCGGCTCATTGTGGGCCAGCCGGCGGGGCTTGATGTTTCGGGGCCGGTGGGGATTGCCGTTCTGACGGGGCAAGTGGCGCAGCTGGGTTTCGGCTATCTCATTCGTTTCACGGCGATGCTGTCCGTCAATCTCGCCATCATCAATATTCTCCCTATTCCCGCGCTTGACGGCGGCCGGATCCTTTTCATTCTGATCGAAAAAATCAAAGGAAAAGCAATCAGCCAGAAGATCGAACAGCGGGCCCACAGCATCGGCTTCGCGCTGCTCATTTCTCTCATGATTTTTGTCACAGCGAGAGATTTCATGAAGTTTGATTTGATTGATAAGGTGAAACATCTGTTTTGATAGATTTTTGATTTATTCAATGCGTGCCCGGGTCGGCACGCTTTTTTGACGCAGCGCGGGAGAGCAGCGGAAAATTGACATTTTAGCCTTATTTATCTATAATTCCGGCATAATAATTTGAAAAATTCATCCGAAAAGGAGCGGGTAAATGGGCGAAGTCGAGTTCTTTTATACGAGGCATATATGTTCGGTCTGCGGCGAAGCCGTTGGACTGTTTCTCTCTTCCAGCTATTCATCACTCACTCTCGCGGATTTGAGCGGGAAAGCCACAACTTCTTCAATAAGTTTTGGTGCTTCGCGCATCGAAATCTTCGAAGACTTGAATATTTTCTGCTCCAAATGCGCAAAGAGCGGCGCGGAAGAAATTCAGACGGTTTGTGCGGCCGGGTGCGGGAGAAGCCTTCAGCTGTTTTTTTCACCCTCAATCATTTCAGTCGCCAACTATTTTGAAGGAATCGGCCAACGGGTTGTTGCTCGAGACATTCTGGGAACCAGCGTGGCACAGGCGTTTTGTTCGATTGAATGTCTTCAGAAAAAAATTCCCAAACAGAAAGTCGTTGATTGGCATATCGAAAAACGCGAGCGGCCGCGTTCCCACTGGCTGCGCCTTGAGGAGCTTGAGGAGAAGGCGTATGTCTGCTCAAGGTGCAAATTTCCTTTTAACTCCGGAACATTTATGCAGCTTCCCGACGAACGCGAAATAGTTCGGCCGGATTTCTTCCCTAATTTGCGGAAAAGCAGCATTTGTCCCGGTTGCGGAGCGCAAATGGAAGATCGGGAAGAGCCGGCCGACATCTCCGTCTTGGGCTATTCCTACGCCAGAGAAAGGCTGGAGGATCTCCTGTTTTATCTCGGTGAATAGCTTGTTGCCAGGAGATTGACAATCTGGCGTGCGGTGTTGGTAAACTGCGGGATTTCGATCCATCCTTTTTCAAGGGGCCTCTGCCAGCGCGGCATGCCCTTTTTTCTTTTGTAAATTTTTTATTTTGACATCTTTGACACAATTGTCCGGTTAGGGTAATATTAGATACCAGGAACGGAAAATAAATATAAAATTATCGAGAGAAATTCACGGGAAATGAATTTATTTTTGGTTTTGATCAAAGCGATCCGACCGCGCGACCAAAAAGGAATGCGGACGGACCGCAAAAAAGATAAAAGCGTCACAGATTTTGCGTTACAAGTTATACGAATAAATGCTTTCAAAAATATTCGGGAAATTTTCAAAGGATATCGGGATTGACCTCGGAACGGCCAACACTTTGGTATATGTCCGCGACAAGGGGATCGTCATCAACGAACCATCGGTCGTGGCCGTAAACCAGAAAACGGGGCAAGTCCTGGCCATCGGCGTGGAAGCCAAAAAAATGGTCGGGAAAACTCCTTCCCACATTGTCGCCACGCGGCCGCTCGTGGACGGAGTCGTTTCCGATTATGAAGTGACGGAACAGATGCTCCGCTATTTCATCGAAAAAGTCCATCAGGGAAGTTCGGCTTTTTTTTCCCGTCCCCGGGTGGTGATCGGAATCCCGTCGGGCGTGACCGAAGTGGAAAAAAGGGCGGTGGTGGACGCGGCGGTGAGCGCCGGAGCGCGCAAAGCCTACCTCGTCGACGAACCCATGGCGGCGGCCATCGGAGCGCGGCTGCCGGTCCAGGAAGCGTCGGGGAATATGGTGGTGGACATCGGCGGCGGGACAACCGAAATCGCGGTGATATCGCTCGGAGGCGTGGTGGTTTGCCGGAGTTTGCGCATCGCGGGGGATGAAATGAACGAAGACATTATCCGATATGCCCGGGACGAGTTCAATCTACTCTTGGGTGAGAAGACAGCCGAAGACATCAAAATAGCCATCGGGAGCGCCTATGAGCTGAACGAAGTTTTGGAAATGCCGATGCGCGGGCGGGACCTCGTGACGGGCCTTCCCAAGGAAGTGATCGTGAATGACGCCCAAATCCGGGAAGCCATTTTCCGTTCGATAAAAGTAATCGTCAACAACATCAAATCAACCATTGAAGAAACTCCGCCCGAGCTTCTTTCGGATATCATGCAAAGAGGAATAATCCTCGCCGGCGGGGGGAGCCTCATTCGAGGGATCGAGCGGCTCATTTCCGAGCAGACGGATATGCCGGTCCGGGTGATGGATGACCCGCTGACGGCGGTTGTCCGGGGAACGGGGATAATCCTTGAGCATATCGATGAGTTGAAAGACGTT
>JAQUQQ010000092.1 GCA_028716005.1 Candidatus Moraniibacteriota bacterium
CTCGCGCGAGCCCAGACGGAAATCGAGAAATTTATATAATGTCTACGAATTACGAATTTTATACTAATATACGAATCAATGAAAATTCTTGTGAACGCAGAAAAAATAATTTATTCGTATATTCGTAACTGACTCGTAATTCGTAAAGAATTTCATGAAACTATTCGGCACCGATGGCATCAGGGATGCCTTCGGCGGGAAAAAAATGAATCCGGAAATTGCGGCGGCGCTTGGAAGAGCGATCGTCTCTTTTTGCCGGAAAAGGAATCTGCCGGAAAAAATTATTGTCGGAAGAGACCCGCGTGAGTCCGGGCCATTTCTTGAAGAGGCGGTTGTTTCCGGCATAATTTCAATGGGAGGGGGGGCAATTGTCGCCGGCATTTTGCCGACGCCAGCATTGGCCTATCTTGTCAGCGAGCAAAAGGCGGGAGCGGGAATTGTGATTTCGGCCTCGCACAATCCCTGGGAGGACAACGGCCTCAAGCCTTTCAAGAGTGACGGCACAAAGCTTTCAGAGGAGGAGGAAAAAGAAATTGAAGAATATATCTTCAAAAAAATATCTTCGGGAGGAAATGAGAATGCGTCCGGGAAGAAATCGGTTTTGCCGGATGGAAAAGAAAAATATATAAAATTTTTGTTAGAAAAATTTTCCTCTGATTTCAGATCCGATAATTTGAAAATTGTCCTGGACTTAGCCAACGGCGCCACTTTCGAAGCCGCTCCCGCGGTTTTCAAAAACGTTGCAGGAGAGATAAAATATATCCATGCGGATCCGAACGGAAGAAATATCAACCAAAATTGCGGCTCCCAGCATCCCCAAAATTTGCGCGAAAGAGTTTTGGAAGAAAAAGCCGATCTGGGTCTCGCTTTTGACGGCGACGGAGATCGGGTGATTGCGGTCGACGAAAAAGGGCGGGCGCTGACGGGCGACCAGATGATATATGTCATCGCCAAATTTTTGAAAGAAAAAGGAAAGCTCAAGAAAAATTTGGTCGTGACGACAGTGATGAGCAACCTTGGTTTTGTTGACGCGCTCAAAAAATTGGGAATTGACCATATCGCTGCGGCCGTGGGTGACCGGCAGGTATTTTTTGAAATGAAAAGAAAGGATGCCGTGCTGGGGGGCGAAGAATCGGGGCATATAATCTATTCTGATTTTTATCCCACGGGAGACGGGATCACCGGGGGTCTCATGCTTCTCGCGGCAATGGACCATTTCAAAAAGCCGCTTTCGGAACTGGCGGGGGAAATCACTCTTTTTCCCAAGCTTTTAGTCAATGTTTTCGTGAAAAGCAAGCCGGAGCTGGACACAATTCCCGAAATTCAGGCTATAATAAAGGAAGTGGAAAATGAATTGGGGAGTGAAGGGCGGGTGTTGGTCAGATATTCCGGAACCGAAAATTTGTGCCGGGTGATGGTGGAAGGAAGAGAGGAAACCGAGATTGCTAAATATGCGGAAGAAATTGCGGAAGTTATCAGAAAAAATTTGAACTAAATAAGAAATAAAATATAAAACAGAAGAAATATGGAGTCGCTTCGCGACGATAATTGTTAACATCTCTTCAAGGGGTACCAACTTTCTTCTTTTTTATTTTTAATATTTTATTTGATTTTTATGTGCGGCATTGTCGGATACATCGGAAAAAGAGAAGCCCTTCCCATTCTCATGGATGGCTTGAAGCGTCTGGAATACCGCGGCTATGACAGCGCGGGAGTATCTGTCCTCGACGGGGAAAAAATTGTCGCTGAAAAAGCGGTGGGGAAAGTGGCGGAGCTCGAAAACAAAATAAACGGCGAAAAAATAGCGGGGTGCATCGGGATTGCCCACACCCGCTGGGCGACTCACGGAAAACCTTCGGAAAAAAATGCCCATCCGCACTGCGACTGTCAGAAAAACATATATCTGGTCCACAACGGAATCATTGAGAACTATAAGGAATTGAAAGCGGACCTTGAAAAAGTCGGCCATAAATTTTCTTCGGAAACCGATACGGAAATCGCGGCTCATCTCGTGGAAGAGTATGAAAAGCAGGTTCCGTTTGAGGAAGCCGTCTGGCGGACGCTGGCCCATATTCAGGGAACCTACGGCCTGGCCATAATCGATCGGAAAAATCCTCAAAAGCTGATTGTGGCCCGGAACGGAAGCCCGCTTGTCTTGGGGATAATGGACGACGGCTATGTGATTGCTTCGGACATTGCTCCGATTGTCTGCTACACGGACCGGGTGATATATCTTGACGACGGAGAAATGGCGGAACTGACCGGCGGGGGCTACAAAATCACAAATTTCAAGCGCAAAAAAGTTGACAAGGAAATTTCAAAAATCGACTGGTCGGTGGAGGAAGCCGAAAAAAAAGGCTATCCCCATTTCATGCTGAAAGAAATAATGGAGCAGCCGGAAGCGGTGGAAAATTCCATCCGTGGGCGCTTGGTGGTTCCGGATGGGATCGCGAAACTTGGGGGACTGCGCGACGTAGCCGAAAAAGCGCGGCACCTCAAAAGGATCGTGATTGTCTCTTGCGGAACTTCATATTATGCCGGGCTGGTCGGAAAATATATGTTTGAAGAATACGCTGGAATCAGAACGGATGTTGATTGCGCCTCCGAGTTTCGCTATCGAAAGCCGCTTCTTGATGAAAATACGGCGGTTGTCGCGATTTCTCAATCGGGCGAGACGGCCGACACTTTGGCGGCAATCCGGGAAGCCAAAAACAAAGGGGCGCTGACGCTTGGAATCGTGAACGTGGTCGGTTCAACCATTGCTCGCGAGACGGACGCGGGAGTATATAACCACGTCGGGCCGGAAATCGGCGTGGCTTCCACCAAAGCTTTTACGTCCCAGCTTTCAATCTTGGCGCTCTTCACTTTGTTCTTGGGACGGCAGAGGGAAATGTCATATGTCATGGGAAAAAGAATCGCTGAAGAACTGGCGGAAATTCCCAATCTCATGAAAAGCGTTCTGGACCAGGCGGATAGCATAAAAAAAATTGCCGAAAAATATTCAAAATACTCGAACTTTCTGTATCTTGGGAGAAAATATAATTTTCCCATTGCTATGGAGGGAGCGCTCAAAATCAAAGAGATCTCATATGTTCACGCCGAAGGGTATCCTTTCGGAGAGATGAAGCACGGGCCGATCGCGCTCATCGACAAAAATTTTCCGACAATGGCGATCGTGACCAAAGACAGCGTTTATGAAAAAACCCTTTCGGGAATTCAAGAAGTGAAAGCGCGCGGCGGGAAAGTCATTGCCATCGCGACTAAGGGAGACAAAGAAATCCAAAAAATGGTTGACGACGTGATTTATATTCCAAAGACTCTCGAGATGCTCACGCCGCTTCTTTCAGTTGTCCCTCTGCAATTGTTCGCCTATTATTCCGCGGT
>JAQUQQ010000093.1 GCA_028716005.1 Candidatus Moraniibacteriota bacterium
CCAAAGTTCTTCGGCGACGTGGGGAGCAAAGGGAGACAATATCGTAATTAGCAATTTGAAACTTGCAATTGGGATATTTTCTTCCTTTTCCATCTCATTCACCAAAATCATCATCGCCGATATGGCAGTATTAAACCGGAAATTTTCGATATCTTCCGTGACTTTTTTTATCGTCTTGTGTAACAAATTTTCTAAGTTATTATTTTTGAGTAGTGGTTTTTCGCTTTTAGCTTTTAGCTTTTCGCTTAAGTTATACACTTTTTCCAAAAACCTCCTTGTTCCTGTCACTCCTTGCATCTGCCAAGACGCATTTTGGTCATACGGGCCCATGAACGCGAGATACATCCGCACGCTGTCCGCGCCGTATTTTTTCACCTCCGCGTCCGGGTCAACGACGTTCCCCCGCGACTTCGACATTTTTTGGTTGTCGGGACCAAGAATTATTCCGTGATTGCGCCGGCCGGTGAACGGTTCGGAAAAATTGACCAAGCCGAGATCAAACAGAACTTTCGTAAAAAAGCGGGAATACAAAAGATGCATCGTGTTGTGTTCCGCGCCTCCGATATACATCGGAACCGGCAGCCACTTTTTCATTTTCGCCTCATCGGCGAATTTATTTTCGTTCTTCGGATCGGCATAGCGAATGAAATACCAGGAAGAATCAACGAACGTGTCCATTGTGTCGGTTTCCCTTTTGGCGTCGCCTCCACATTGCGGGCATTTCACATTGACCCAAACTTCCGCTTTCGCAAGCGGAGATTTCCCGTCGCCGGCGGGAAGAAAATCTTTGAGGTCTGGCAATTCAATCGGCAGATCTTTTTCCGGAACCGGAACAACACCGCACTTTTCGCAATGCACGACCGGAATCGGCACTCCCCAATAGCGTTGGCGCGAAATCACCCAATCGTGCAGGCGATATTTTTTTTCTTTTTTTCCAAGTTTATTCTCTTCAAGCCATTTTGCCATCTCCTCACGAGCTTTTTGGGAATTCATTCCGGAATAATCATCCGAATTTATCAAACGCCCGTCGCCAGTAAAGGCGCCGTTATCAAGTATTTTTTTTATTTCTTCCGGATTTACGCTTTCCCCGTCATCAAAAACAACTTCTTTTGAACCGCTGCGTGGTAAAACAACCGGCTTTATCGGCAATTTGTATTTTTTCGCGAATTCCCAATCCCGTTCATCGTGGGCGGGAACGGCCATGACCGCGCCTGTGCCGTAAGTTGCAAGCACATAATCCGCGACAAAAACCGGCACTTCCTCATTGGTGAACGGATTCACGGCTTTGATGCCTTTGAGCTCGACCCCCGTTTTATCTTTCTGTAGTTCGGTTCTTTCCAAATTTGTTTTTTTCTTTGCATCTGAAATATATTTTTCAACTTCTTCCCTGTTCTCTATTCTCAATTCTCTATTCTCAAAAATCGGATGCTCTGGCGCCACAACGCAATAAGTGCAGCCGAAAATTGTATCGAGGCGTGTGGTAAAAACTTCAAAGTAATTTTTTGAAATTTGGTCATTTGGGCTTTGTTTGGAAATTGGAAATTGGAAATTGGAAATTCCATCAGAATTTGAAATTTTAATTTCAAATTTGATGGTTGCTCCTTCCGATCGTCCGATCCAATTTTTCTGCGCCAGCTTCGTTGATTCCGGCCAGTCGAGATTTTCAATGTCGTCGATGAGCCGATCCGCATAGTCCGTGATTTTATAAAGCCATTGCTCCAGATTTTTTTGAACCACTTCCGTTTCGCACCGCTCACAGCGTCCTTCATTCGTCACCTGTTCGTTGGCAAGAACCGTTTTGCAGCTCGGGCACCAGTTGACGGTCACTTCTTTGCGGTAGGCCAGTCCTTTTTCAAACATCTTGAGAAAAATCCATTGAGTCCATTTGTAGTAATCCGGGTCAATCGTTGAAACTTGGCGCGACCAGTCAATACTGGCTCCCATCGTCGCGAATTGTTCCGTCATGTGAGCGATGTTTTTTTCTGTCCACGCGCGCGGATTGAGGCCGTGTTTGATCGCCGCGTTTTCCGCCGGAAGTCCGAACGCGTCAAAGCCCATCGGGTACATAACGTTCTTCCCCCGAAGACGCAAAAACCGCGCCAAGATGTCTGGCACGGCAAAAGCATACCAATGGCCGATGTGAAGATTTCCGGAAGGATAAGGAAATTCAGTCAGCAACATATGATTTTCTTTTCCTTCGGCCGCGTCTTTCACTTCGTATATCCCGCTTTCCCGCCAGCGTTGCTGCCATTTGTGCTCTATGGATTTTGGATCATATTTCTCCATATTTTTTTACTTGCCCGTCCGAAGCCAAGGCGAAGGAGGGCCATTTTGACTCTATTTTTTTTGGGTCGTATTTTTCCATATTCATGCGCAAATCACTCTTTCAGCTTAGCTTGTTTCGAGCTTTTTTTCAAGAAGGGCGGGCTCTTTCTCCGGCTTTCCGCGCTTTTGGCAAAATATCATTTCTGGATTGCGGGTTTATAATGTAGTATTATTATACTGACACGAACTTATGAGTTTGCCTACTTCGAAAATCAAACAAGAGTCTCTGAAAATAATTTCAAGTTATTTCGGAGAAAAAAATGCGAATTTTTATGAAAAAAAGTTTGAGGGCAAAACCGATGCCATGATTTTGGTTATGGTGCGCGCTCTTCTGGGAGAATATTTGGGCCGAGATCAAACCGAAATCCACATGAGCAGTCTTCACAAATTAATCGAAAATAAATGAAAACAAACAAATTCCTTCTTTTGATTCTGATCGCCGTATTCATTTTTTTGGTAGCCGTATATCTTGTCGGAAAACCGGCCACCTTGCTCGCTGACACCGCCTATCTTTTTCCGGTCTTTGTTTCGGCTCTCGCCGGTTTTTATGCCGCCGGCGCATTTGGTTTCAAAAGCTACAACGGAAAAGCTTTGCTTTTGATCGCTTTCGGCCTTACATCGTGGGCAGCGGGAGAACTGATTTGGTATATTTTCAAAAATTTTTTGAATATCGATCCATTCCCTTCAATAGCTGACTTTTTCTTTTTGCTGGCCTATCCGCTGCTGTTTCTTGGCATACTTTTCGGAACCAGGCTGGCCAGAGCAAACTGGAGCCAGCTCAACAAAAAAACGGCTTGGGCCGATATCGCGGCCGTAGCCGTCCTCGCCGCGGCCGTATCCTATTGGGGAATATACAAAGCCTACGATCCCCAGACAAATATTTTTGAAAACTTGATTCTTATGAGTTATGGAATTGCTGATCTCATTCTGATTGGAGCGCTGATACTTTCCTTGGGCACCGCCCGCGCGTTCAAAGGAGGGCGTTTCGGCTTTCTCTGGAAAGTCCTCACCGGCGGCTTTTTCTTCATTTTGGTTGCGGA
>JAQUQQ010000094.1 GCA_028716005.1 Candidatus Moraniibacteriota bacterium
CGAGAATGTCCCGCGCCAAATTGAAATTGTCTCTTGGATAGATGGTTTCGTCGTCAATCCCGGTCCCAAGGACGGCAATCGTCGCGCCCTCGGCGTCAAGCGTTGCCCGGTGGGCGATGGCGTCAATTCCGAGGGCGAGGCCGCTCACAATCGTGAGTCCGGCGCGCGCCAAATCGCGGCACAAATTTTGGGTTGTCCTTTGGCCGTATTCGGTGAATTTTCGCGAGCCGACGACGGCTATGGATTTATTTTTGAGAATTTCGAGATTTCCTCTTACATATATAATAGCCGGCGCGGAGGGGATTTCTTTGAGTTGGGGAGGATAAAACGGGCTGTTTTGGGTGATGAGGCCGATATTTTCTTTCTCGAGCTCCGAAAAAAGCTTTTCGGGGGAAAGCCCTTCTCTTTTTTCCAAAAAATTTTTGGTGATGGCTGGTCCGATATCAGAAGAAATCAATTCATCTCGGTTGGCGCTCCAGGCTTTTTCGAGCGAGCCGAAACACGCGAGAAGTTTTTTGAACTTCTGCGGCCCAAATCCGCCGAGGCAAGAAAAGGCGTGATAGAACAATAATTCTCTTTTATTTTCCTCCATAACATTAAATATACGCTAAAAGAGGACTAGACTCAACTTCAGATAATATTTTTTTGCAGCTTTTTCCGGTATATTATATAATGAAAGCATGAAAAGCTTTGGCGATGAATGGATATAATTTCAATTTTTTTCATTAGACATTAGTATTTTTATTGTAAATTTGAAATTGGATAATTAGAAATTTGAGATATAAAAAAACTTAATTTTCAAAACAATGAAACAAAAATCAAAGTATAAAAACAAAGAAAAAGCGCGAAAGGGTTCCGCCCTTCTTCTCACCACCATTCTTCTTTTCGTGGTGCTTTCTTTGGTAGTGAGCCTCTCCTATGTGACGGTGATGGAACAGCAAATGAGCTCGAAAACCAAAAGCTCCGTGGGTTCCTTCTTCAACGCCGATTCCGGAGTGGAATGGGCCCTCAACAAAATCGCCAACAGTCCGGGAGGGAAAATCTCCGCGGTGTTCTCGGGCCAATGGCAGGAAGCGAATGACTACGCCGCTTGCCCCATGGAAGGCTGCAACGTGTATTTTCTCGACGAAAACGGAAAAGTGATTACCGATGGCGCCGCGACCGACGTCTCCGCAATCAAAGCCGTCCGCTCCGTCGGAACCCAGACCGCCGGCGACCCCACCCAGCGAGCTGTCGAGGCGGCGGTGGGGGCGACGGGAGGAATTTGCTATACGGATTATTCTTTGGATCCAGGAAAAACTACAGCAACCCCATGTTCAGTGAGCGGGTTTTCTGTCAAAGCTGATCTTGGCAATTGGGGAGGTTGCTACTCCAACGGAGGTAATTTTTATGCTGCCTATTCTAGGCCGCCGGGGGGAAAATGCTCAGGCAATTATGGCGGTCTTTTCAATTCTTCCACTAATGAGGGCGAGGCGTATCTCTGTTGCCAAAATTAACCATTCCTAAAGTTCGACATTGGGAATGACGAAAAAACAGGCACTAAGCTAAACCCATAGCAACATTCAACGTTGGTAGAAAAATCCACCGCTTTCGGGCGGTGGTTTTTTGTATGGTGGGCGGTATTGACAAATCACGCAGTTCTGCTATAATACTTTATCGTAGTGGATCATCTCAAGGCGAAAGATTTTTCCCAAAAATAGGCTAATATAAAGCAAGATTGTGTTTTCTGTCCTGCCTGAAAGTCAGGCGGTGTGACCCCTCCTTAAGCATCGTCGGTAAGTTTGGATAGCCTGCAAATGTAGGCAAATCCAGCGCTTTTGGGCGGGACAGAGAACATAACGTGAATACGGAACTGCTAAAGATTTTCTTTGGCGGTTTTTTTGTTTATTTTGCTAAAATCTGGATTTTATCCCGAATTTTAAAATTCTAATTTCAAATTTCAAATAAAATCCAAATGTCGAAATTAATAAATTTTAAAACATTTAAAACTAAATAATTGAAAATTGATTTAAAATTTAAAATTATAAATTCAAAATTAAGAAATATATTTTAGCAGTTCAACAGTTGATTTTTCGAAAACGTCCTTGGTGGTGCCGAGCTCATTAGCTATAAATTTCCCCAGCACATATTTCTCTGTCGCAATCTTTTTTTCGCCGCGGTTATCAACCCCGATCCGCAGCCGAGTGAAATTTTTGGTGCCGAGAGCGTCAATGATACTTTGGACGCCTTTGTGGCCGGCGGCGGAACTATCTTTCGAAAAACGAAAACTTCCGAGCGGCAAATCAATTTCATCATGAACGACAAAAATATCTTCCAGTTTGATCTTGAAATATTTCTTGGCCGCTAAAATAGCCTCGCCTGAAAGATTCATGAAAGTTTGGGGTTTGAGCAGAATGATTTTCATGCTATCAATTTTTCCTGCGGAAATATCCCCGTTTATTTTTTTGCTGAATTCCCAGCCGGAAAAATTTTCCTGGTTATCTTCCCAAAAATAATCCGCGAACAAGAACCCGGCGTTGTGGCGGGTACGCGCATATTTTTTTCCGGGGTTACCGAGACCAGCTATCAAAATTTTCTTCATGTATTTCTCTACGAATTACGAATTAAGTACGAATATACGAATAAATTAAATTATTTAGAACTTCTGGCTGCTTCCTTTTTTCAAAAGCTCAATATATTGCCTTTCATCCACCGTTTGTTTGTCATACCCTTGTTCCAGATCCAGAAGCGAGTTTTCTTCATAGCCGATATTTTCAGTAAGGTCGGAGCCGGCGACGAGGCAAAAGTCGGCTTTTTGGCACCGAGCGGAAAAATCGGCGGAAGAATTTGGAGAAATTTCGGCCGAGAATTTTTTGGACAGGTCTTCAAGAGAAAAAGGCTTGAGGCCGTTGGTGCGGTCGATCAGCAATGTCTGAGCCCGCGACGCCGGCTGGAGAGACTTTATCGCGGCGGGAAACGCGGCTTCGGTCTCGTAGCCAATTTTTTCGAGCAGGGCGTCCAACTTTTTGTCAAAACCGGCCTTGCCGCTCGCGTTCACAAACGCCACGGTTGCCTCCTCGCTCGAAATTTCTTTTTTCTTTCGCTCAACGAGATCCAGATTGAAAATGTCTTTGGCAAGCTCCTGGATTTCGTCATATTTTCCAGTTCGGGGAATGAGGATGAAAGCCCGGACATTTCTCAAAAAAACGTGCGAAACGGCCATGAGACTGTCGGGTTTTCCGGCGTCAAGGACTTTGTTGAGGGTGGTGTGAGTGTCAATTTTTCCAACGAGATCGAGAAACGAATCAATTTCATCAAGCGGAATA
>JAQUQQ010000095.1 GCA_028716005.1 Candidatus Moraniibacteriota bacterium
ATAACTAATCCGTCGAAACCCTTATCGCTCACCAAAATATTGCTGCCGCCGCCCAGCACAAAAACCGGCAGTTTCTTTTCTTCGGCAAATTCCATCGCTTCCAAAATTTCCTTTTCATTTTCCGCCTCGCAAAAAAACCTCGCCGGCCCGCCGACTTTCAAAGTAGTATATTTCGCCAATGGAATTTTTTCCTGAATTTTCATATGCAAATACAAAATACCAGATACCAAATACTAGCTACCAGATACAAGTTTCTCCGCCACTTCCCAAACGTTTCCCGCGCCCATGGTGATGACAAGGTCTTCACGGCCGATTTGGTCGGCAAGATATTCAACAACTTCCGGAATTGTCGGGATATATTCGACGCTGCGGTGGTATTTTTTGGCGAGCGCCACCAAATCTCTCGAGTGCACTCCGCCCTGTACTTCCCGGGCTGAACCATAAATATCTAAAACAATGACTTTATCCGCGTCTTCGAAACTTTGGGCGAATTCGGAAAGCAAGGCCTTTGTCCGGGTGAAAGTGTGGGGATGAAAAACGCACCAAATCCGGCGCTTGGGAAAAAATTCCCGCGCCGCCTTGAGGGTGGCTTTCACTTCTTCCGGATGATGGCCGTAGTCGTCGATCAATATTGCCCCGTTTCTTTTTCCGATATATTCAAACCGACGCGTTGTTCCTTCAAAATTCGCGAGAGCCTCTTTGGCTTTTCCCATATCAGCGTTGAATTTGTAACTCATCGCCACGGCCGCGGCGGCGTTCAGCACATTGTGGCGCCCCGGAAGTTCAATTTCAAATTCCCCCAGATTTTTGCCGTTATAACCCAGTTCAAAAATTTGCTTCCCTTCTTTGAGTTCGTAGTTTTTTATTTTGAGATCGTTTTCCTTTCCGAAACCATATCTCAAAACATTGCACTTCGCGCCTTTGGCGATTTCAAGCGTGTCGCTTCGGTCGCCCGAGACTACCAAAAATCCGTGGCGGGGAATCTTTTGGACAAATTCGACAAATGTTTTCTTATAATCTTCAAAAGTCGGGAAAAAGTCCGGATGATCCCAGTCAACGCTTGTGAGAATGACTGCCTGCGGGCTATAGTAGCGGAATTTTCCCTGATATTCGTCAGCTTCGATGATCATGAATTCACTTTTCCCGACGAGCGCCGAACCGCGCCACCGGCGCACCTGGGATCCCACCACAGCCGTCGGGTCAAGTCCGGCCGCTTTGAAAATTTCAGCGAGCATTGCCGTGGTCGTTGTTTTTCCGTGCGTCCCCGAGACCGCGATTCCATATTTTCGGTTGAAAAGCAGCCCCAAAAGTTCCGGATAGGAAATCATCGGGAGACTTTTGAAGCGCGCGGCTTTGAATTCTTCGTTGTTTTTCTCGCTGTAGGCCGTGGAAAAAACGACGAGGTCGATATCGTCAGTGATATGATCAGCATCGAATCCTTCATGGAATTTCAAGAAAAGCTTTTTCTTCAGTATATCGTCCGTGAAAAACTTCTCTTCCGTATCAGAGCCGGTAATTTGGTATCCCTGGCGTTTGAGAATTTCAACCAAAGCCACCATTCCGGAGCCCTTAATGCCGATGAAATATATCTTTTTCGCTTTTGATAAATCTATCATGCGTAATTGGTAATTAGTAATCCGTAATTCGGATAAGGAAATAACAAAAATCCAAATTGCAAATTACCAATTGCAAATTACAAAAGTAATTTTCTTATTTCTCCCAAAGCTCCCTCCGCCGCCTTCCGTCCCTCTTCTATCATTTTTTTCGTATGGGAAACATCGGAACGTTTGAAATGAAGAACATCCGGCCGGATCGCGATATCGCAATCACTGTCCAAAAAAAGGCCTTTTTTATAATCAGCGCTTATGGCCCGAAGGCCGATGAGATAAGCCTCAAAAAAATTGAACTTGTGCTTTTCATAATCGTCGAGGAGTTTCACTTTTTTCATGAGATTTCTCACTTTTCCGAAAAATTTCTCTTCGCTTGAATTCAGCGCCTTGTCGCCCATCTTGAAAACCGGATTCAAAACCCGCCTCAAGGTGCTTTTCCTCATCATTTTCCGGAAATCGCCCACCATCCGGGTGATGACGCTCCGGCCCACGCTCACATCAACTCCAATAACGTTTTCGGCTCCCAAGCTATAGGCAACCTTAGCCGGAACAAGCATGGCCGTTCCGCCATCAAAAACCAGCCTCCCCTGATACCGTTTGAGGGGAGCGATTCCCGGCAGTGCTGTTGTCATTTCAAGGGCCTCGGCAATGCTTCCCGAATCAATCACAACTTCATTTCCGGTCAAGGCGTCCGTTCCGACAAAGGCCAATTTGAGCCCTCCGATATCTTCAAATTTTTTCCCGCCAGTGAGATATTCAAAAAGGGACCTCATCTGTTCCCCTTTTATCAGGCCTCCTCCCGAAAAACTCAAATCAAGCATTTTGCGGCGGTCTTCATTTTTGAGAAGAAGCACCGTTTCTTTGAGCTCCTTCATTTTCCCGCAGGCATAGGCCGCGGCGACAATTGCTCCACTCGAGCAACCGACGAGAAAATGAATTGGGAGATTATTTTCCTGAAATACCTCCAGCACGCCGATATGGGTCATTCCTCTCATTGTCCCTCCGCCGAGAGCTACTCCGATTTTCTTTCGTGGCATATATTTTCCCAAAATAAAATCTTGGGATTTAGAATTCAACTAGCAATTTTCATTATTTCAACGGCAATCACTTTCGCCGCTTCGGGATTGTAAAATCTCTTCACTCTCTCGCTCAATTCGAAACTAAGCCCTTTGTTTTCAATAATTTGCTCAATCTTTTCAAACAGGATATTTTCGCCAAGATTTTCTTGTTCGAGCACGACTGCCGCCCCGGCTTGCGAAAAAACAAAGGCATTTTGCTCCTGATGTTTGTTGGCCGATCCTTCTATGGGGATAATAATCGCCGGTTTTTTGTTGGCCGCGATTTCAGTAAGGGTGATGGCCCCTGCCCGGCTCACCACGAGATCGGCCGCCGCGAAAGCGTATGGGAGTTCCTTCGAGATGAATGGGAAGACTTTATAATCTTCATGGCCTGTTTTTATGCCCAGCTTTCCCGCTTCATGAACCACGCTTTCATATTCTTTTTTTCCGGTCACGTGAATAAGCTGCCATTTTTTGAGCAATTTCGGAAGCAAAGTCACAACGGCTTGGTTGATGACTCTCGCTCCCTGGCTCCCGCCGATAACCAGAATTGTTTTTTTGTCAGGTTTGAGAGAAAAAATTTTCTCCCCTTCCTTTTTGTCATCCTGGA
>JAQUQQ010000096.1 GCA_028716005.1 Candidatus Moraniibacteriota bacterium
CGCTTCAAAAGCCGGTTGGCGACGCGGGGGGTCCGGCGGCTGGAGCGGGAAATTGATTTCGCGCCGGCGCTGTCGATGGGTATCTCAAGAATTCGCGAGGAGCGGTGAAGTATTTTTTCAATATCTTCGTTTTCATAAAAATCAAGGCGGTGAATGACGCCGAAACGGTTGCGAAGCGGGGAAGAAATCGATCCCAAACGGGTTGTGGCGCCAATCAGAGTAAACCGGGGCAGATCCAACTGGAGCGTTTTGGCCGAAGGCCCTTTCCCGATGATGATGTCCAGTTTGAAATCTTCCATAGCCGGATAAAGAACTTCTTCAATAAGCTTGTTCAGACGATGAATTTCGTCAATAAAAAGGATGTCTCCGTCGGAAAGATTGGTGAGAATTGAGCCAAGATCCCCCACTTTTTCAATAGCTGGGCCGGAAGTAGCGCGAATCTGAGCTCCCATTTCGTTGGCGATGATATGAGCCAGAGTCGTTTTTCCAAGACCCGCCGGGCCGTAGAGGAGAACATGCTCAATGGGCTCTTTTCTCTTTTGAGCGGCTTTTATGAGGATATTCAGGTTTCGTTTGGTTTTTTCCTGGCCGACATACTCTGAAAAATCCCGCGGCCGCAGGGTTATATCAAGCTTTGTGTCATCAATTTGTTCGTTGGAAGAGGTAATCATGAGATTCTCTATGAATTATCCCGCCGGGGCGGGACCCCGCCAAGGCGGTGGCGAATCAAATACGAATGAAAAACCCGTATTTGCGCTATTATTTTAGCAAGCTTTTTCCTTCTTGACAAAAAATTTTGTCTGTGATAAACTGGTCTGTCCTGCAAAAAAAGGATATATTTCCGAACCTTAAAAGCCCTTCAGCCTGTAGACATAAGGGGAGCTCGTAACTTTCCTTCCTGGGGACTTTTTTGCCCAGACATGGACGGCTCGGTTTCGGCTTAGCCGCTCCTCGGCACTGTTCCTGCCCCGCGATTCCCTAGTTGCGGGAACTGTCTACAGATTGAAAGGCTTTTTATTATTCTTCCGTCACCCTCTCCACTTCTTCCATCGTGGTGATTCCTTCAACGACTTTCAATATACCGTCTTGGGCCATGGTCAGCATGCCTTGTTTTTTGGCGAGATCTTCCACTTCGGAAGTGGTCGGCCCGTGGGTGACAAGCTCTTCCATTTCTTTGGTCATGTCCATTATTTCACTGACGGCGGTTCTCCCCTTGTAGCCAATGTCATTGCATTTCGGGCAGCCCTGGGCTTCAAAAATATATTCGACTTTTTTCGGGATTCCTGTTCCCGCTTTTTCTGATATCGTCCCGAGTATTCTTTCAATTTGACTTTTTTCTTCCGGGCTTGGCTTCACCTTTTTCCGGCAATCCGGACAAAGGACGCGCACCAGCCGCTGGGCCATGAAGGCGTTCACGGATGAAGCGATGTCGGTCGGATTGACGCTCATGTTGATCAATCGTTGGACAGAACTGGCGGCGTTGTTGGTGTGAAGCGTGGAAAGGACCAGATGGCCGGTGAGTGCCGCTTGAACGGCAATTTGAGCGGTTTCTTCGTCGCGGATTTCACCAATCATCATGATATCAGGATTTTGGCGAAGAAGCGCCCGGAGAGCTTTCGGGAAAGTATAGTCTTTCTTATCGTTGACTTGAGTCTGCAAAATTCCCTTGAGGCGGAATTCAATCGGGTCTTCGACGGTGATGATCTTCGTTCCCGGCTTATTGAGAAGAGAAAGCAGGGAATAGAGCGTGGTTGTCTTTCCCGAACCGGTGGGACCGGTATTGAGGATTATGCCATTCGGTTTTTTTATTTTCTCCAGGAGCCTGTCAAGATTTTGCTTCCGGATTCCAAGTTTTTCAATGGCAGTTTCCTGGTCGCCTTGCCCGAGAATCCGCATGACGACTGTTTCTCCGTATCCACCCAAAATTATCGAAACGCGGACGTCAATTTCCCGGTTTATTATTTCGGGAAACACGTCTTTGTCGAGGCTTATGGAAAATCGGCTGTCTTTCACTCCGGACTCGACGTCAGTGGCTTTGAAACCGGAAAGAATTTTGATGTCGCCCATAAGATGCGGGTAATCAGTCATCGGAATTTGGGCCGCGTCCTGGAGGATTCCGTCAATCCGGAAGCGGATTTTCACTGAATTTTCTTCCGGCTCGATATGGATGTCACCGGCCTGGAGCTTGAGTCCGGCAGCGATGACAAAACTCAAAATCTCTTCCGGGTTGGCTGATTTCAAAAGTGCCTGAAATTTTGGAAAATCGTTCTTTACGGCCTCGATTTTTTGGGCAATGTCTTTTCTTATCAAAACAGAGCGAAGAAGGAGCTGGGTGATTATTTTTTCATAAAGTTCTTCCAAAAATTTTCCTTCTCCCGTCACTCGCTGGATCTCTTCAAGCGAAGTTATTCCTTCAAGCGCTTTCAATATTCCGTCTTGAAGCATAGTCACCATTCCAGCTTCGAGAGCAAGAGACAAAATTTCCGATTCCGGCGCCATCTCGATTATTTTTTGGGAAATTTCTTCGTTCAAAGTCAAAATTTCGAAAATTCCAATCCGGCCCTTGTATCCCAATCCGCGGCATTTTGTGCATCCCTTGGCCCGGAAAAAAGAATCAATATCTTTCGGGACGGAAAGTTTTGCCTTGGGAGAGATCACCGAGAGAATTTTTTTCACGCTTTCCACTGTTTCCCGGGCGGGGGCGTATTTTTCTTTGCAGGCCGGACAGAGTTTTCGGACCAGGCGCTGGCCGATAATGGCGTTCACTGCCGCAGGAATAAGCGAGGGTTTTATTCCCATGTCGGTGAGCCTGGGAGTCGTCTCGATAGCGCTATTGGTATGAAGCGTGGAAAGAACCAGATGTCCGGTGAGGGACGCGTGGACGGCAATTTGCGCCGTTTCATCATCCCGGATTTCACCGACCAAAATAACGTCCGGATCCTGGCGGACAATGGCGCGCAAAGCGTTGGCAAAAGTGTATCCGCGCGATTTGGAAACTTGAGTCTGGGAAATTCCTTTTATTTTGTATTCAACCGGATCTTCAACGGTGATGATCTTCACTTCCGGCGAATTGAGAGTGTTGACTATGGCATAGAGCGTGGTCGTTTTTCCGGATCCCGTGGGGCCGGTGTTGAGAATCATTCCGTTTGGCTTTTTCATTTCTTCCCGAAGTTTGTCATAGGCCAATCCCCGAAGGCCAAGGTCGTCATATTTCAAAGCCACGGTCCGCTGATTCAGAAGGCGCATCACGATGTTTTCCCCAAAATTTCC
>JAQUQQ010000097.1 GCA_028716005.1 Candidatus Moraniibacteriota bacterium
TTACATTCTTTGCACTATTCTCCCTTTCGTCAAATCATACGGGCTCATTTCGACCTGAACCCGGTCACCCGGCAAAAGCCGGATATAATGAACTCTCATTCTTCCCGAAATATGGGCCAGAATTTCGTGCCCGTTTTCAAGCTCGACTTTGAAGGTCGTGCTGGGGAGCGTTTCTTTCACAACGCCGTTGAGTTTTATAATTTCCTTGTCTTTTGCCATTCTCTACGAATTACTAATTTCATACGAATATACGAATCAATTTTGCTTCATGCTATTGCTTGGAAAATATCATTCATTCGTATATTCGTAATTGATTCGTAATTCGTAAAGATAAAAAAAACAAGGGCAATGCCCCAAGCCTTTCAGCCTTTATATAAGGGGCAATTCAATCCAAGTGCTTGAAGCGCTGAAATGTTTTTTTAACTAAATTTATTCTAGTTTATCCCTGTTTTTTTGTCAATAGACTACGCTGTTAGTCGAGGACCGTCCTCGGCTGGATAAAAATACCCCCGACACCGAAGTGCCAGGGGCAGAAACTTATCTCCACCATTTCCGCTTCCGCGGTGGATGGACGAAATCCCAAAGTTCATTCATTTCAAAGAATTCATGGATCCGCCATAAGACGTCCCGCTCACTTATATTTCTGTTAAATTCCTCCATCATGAGGTGGGACAGCAATCCTAAAGCGGGATGATCGATTGTTTCAGCGACCCCATACGTATAATGGTCGATAGGTCTTTTGCCGCCAATAACATCACGAATAATGTCCTCGCGCAGCCTCTTTTCGCACTGCCACTCACATTCTTGCTGCTCTTTAATTAAACGAGCTTCTTCGATCTCCGCTTTTTCCTCTTCGATCCGCTGGCGTATTCTCGCTTTTCGGGCTTCTGCCCAGGCGCGTTTTACTTCTTGCCTTTCAATCTTTTTCATCCAGCGTTCGTGAGATTTTCGAAGATATGAATGGTAGCAACTTTTTTGGGCTGCAAAACATTCTCCCCAGCTGATTTCGACAACTTGCTTTTGCATATCGTCCTCCTGAATGGTTGCGCGGTTATGCCGCACATCCATCAAAAGAACGTCATGCTCAAACTAGTGCGGCTTTGTGAGAAACAAAAACACTAATTCACATTCAATCGAACCACCTCCTTTGGCTTCTTTTGATTACTTCAGGAAATAAACCGCGATTGCTGCCAATCCGTAGCCGATGGCCTGCCGCCAAGTGGGAACAACGCCGTTTAAAATCCAATGTTGAACCGGCGCTATCATCACCATAAAAATGCAGACGGTGGCGACAAAATCCGCTGTGGGAATCAATTCGTCCGATACCTTTCGGGCGTAATAGTAGACGCCGATACCGTTTGCAGCCCCCGCCACTAGCATGATGGTGATCGCTTTTAGCGTCAGGCTGTCGATGTTCAAGAGCTGTTTAGCCGACAACGCCGCCATGGCCGCCGTAGTGCCAAGGCAAGCCAGAGTTCCAACATATTCTCCGCTTAGGCCGGAAAATTTGCCGATTATCGGCCATCCGGCGAATACGGAGGCGATAAAAAATGCCGTTATTAAGGTGCTTATGTTCATTGAACACCCCCTGAATTTCCTTTATATTTGGTTCAATTTTTGACTCTATATAATATTTCAAAAACGGATAATTGTCAATCTGAATTTTCAACCAACCAAAAAATGCCCAACAAAAGGCATTTTCGTGCTTCAATCTGCCGATAATTTACTGAATCTCGATTTTCACCCTGTTTTCGCTCATTGGCACGCGGCTGGCGAAAAACGGCCAGAAGTTCACGTCGGCGCTTTTGACGGCGGGATAGTTTTTGATGAAACTCTCAAGTTCCGCGTTGTTTTTGCCAAGCGCTCCTTTTTTGAAACCGGAAATATCCAGTGCGGCGCCAGAATTGAAATCGGCTTTGGCTTCAAATTTGAGAAATCCTTTTTCAACGTCCGATTCGGAAAGAATATAGTTGATGCCTTTTCCAAAATCAGCCTGGCTCGAACCGGCGCCCGCCTTTTCATTGCCATTCATAAGCGCTTTGACATCGTCTTCCAGAAAAGAAAGAACCCGCCCTCTGACGTTCACCGTGAGGGTGAATTTTTGCGCTTGGGAGCCGACACTCTCTGACGAAGACGCGCTTGCCACATCAAAAAGGGCGGTATCCTCAAATATATGCCGGCCATTCCCGATTTTGCTCTTGAGATCATCGAGAGCCTCACTTTTGGTTTCAGCGACCAATTTTTCTTTTGCCGAGGCCACATCCTGCGAAGTGACTGTCATTGCTTCTCCTTTCGACCCGCCGTCCATAGCTTTTGTTGATTCAGCATGGAATTTTTCGTATTTTGGCCCGCCCTCGAAGCCGGGAATTTTGAAAGTCGAAGGCCCGATGTTGTATTCTTCGCCCGGTTTGTCAGCCACAACATCCGCTTCGATCGCCCCGGGTTTCGTCTCTCCGCCAACTTGAGTGAGTCCCGGAACCACAACGCCTTTCGTGAGCCGGAAAATTTTTCCGTCGCTCGTTTCAAGCCGGGTGGTGGCCACCAGCGGCTGGTTTTCGGAGCTGAATTCATTGTATATCACGACTTTTCCGGCGGCTTTTCCAGCCCCGGTCTGGCTCCCCGTCGCGTCAAACTCCCCGCTTTTTTCTTTCGTGATCTGTTCGAGAGCGGCGGGAATTTTTTTGTTCTGCTGGTCCACTCCGTTTATCTCGGTATTCGCCTCAATCGCGAGAGACGCGCTTTTTTCTTCCGTTTTCGTGTGAAGAATGATTGTTGCGCGGGGAAGAAAAAAATAGGCGCCTGCCGTTGCCCCAAAAGCGAAAAAGGCAATGAGAAAAACAATGAAATACTTTGCGGATCGGCCTTTCACTCTTGTTGTCTTGAGCGCTTTTTCTTCTTTCCGGGAAGAAAAAGAAGGCGGCGTGAAATTCGAGGCTTGAAAAAATTTCTCGGGCTCCAGCCTCTTTTGTCTTTCTGTTTCCCTTTTTTGGAAATAATCGGGCGAGACGCGAGTTTCCCTTTTTTTCATAGCTGCCGGTTTTTCGGATTTCGGGCTTTTCTCATTTTCGTTTCTCGGTCCGGCGACAATATCAGAGAGCCTCACCCGGTTTTCTTTTTTTTCTTTCTGAACTTTCGACTTCACGGTTTTCCCTGATTTTTTGATCTCCTGAAGGCCGGGTTTGGAAATGACCTCATCTTCTTTTTTCTTTCCAAAGGTGATTTTTCCGATATTTTCATCACTTCGCG
>JAQUQQ010000098.1 GCA_028716005.1 Candidatus Moraniibacteriota bacterium
AGACCCGCCCGTCGCCTTTGATTCCAACCGTCCTTTGGCAATCAAGCGCCACAATGAGCTGCGATACGTCGCTATATATTTTATATTTCTTCAAAATATCGCTCACTTCTCCATCCGCCCAGCGCACGATATCCAATTTGTCTTTTCGGGGCGGTTCGCCGATGATGCGGATGAAAAGTCCGGGACCGGGAAACGGCTGGCGCTCCGAAATTGAGCTTGGGAGTTTGAGCGACCGCGCGAGTTCCCGCACTTCGTATTTGAAAAGATTGCGAAATGGATGAAGCTCTTTCACTTTGAGGTTGAGCCCCACGTTGTGGTGCGATTTGATGAGATCCGCCTTTCCCGCCGATCCGGATTCTATGAGATCCGTCGCGAGGCTTCCCTGCACGATGAAATCTGCTTTGAAGCGCCTGGCTTCTTCTTCGAGAATTTTTCCGTATAATTTTTTGAATCTTTTCCGCTTGAGCTCCGAATGCGTTTGTTTTCCAATCGCTTTTTGAAAAAAATTTGCCGCTTTGATTATTTTGAGATGAGCTCCCGCCGCCTCGGCATTGAATTTTATTTCTTCCAGTTCGTTTCTGCGCAGTCCGCCCGTGTCAATGCAAACCGCCAGAAGATTTTTTCCGAAAACCGGGGCAAGAACGTCCGAAAGTGTTGTCGAGTCCACTCCCCCGCTGAACCCGATAATGGCTTTTTTATCCATCGCGAATTTAGCGGTTTCATTTCGAATATCATCAACCATGTCCGCTGGCTGCCAATCTTTTTCACATCTCGCGATTTTTTCCAAAAAATTGAGAAGTATTTTTTTCCCCTCTCTCGTATGCGTCACTTCCGGATGAAATTGGACTCCCCAGATTTTTTTGGCCGCGCTCGACATCCCCTCAATCACTTTTCCGTCCTCGGAGCGGGCAATGATTTCGAATCCCGCCGGAACTTTTTCCACGCTGTCCCCGTGGCTTGCCCAAACCACATTCTTGCTTTTGATCCCGCGAAACAGCGTGTCTTTAGTGCTGAATTTCACAACCGCTTCTCCGTATTCTTTTCGCGCGTGATGCGCGACAACTTTTCCGCCAGTCTTGTGTGAAACCCACTGCATTCCATAGCATATTCCGAGAATCGGAACGCCGAGCTTCAAAATATTCTTCGGCGGCTGGGGAGAATTTTCTTCGTATACGCTCGCGCTCCCGCCGGAAAGAATAACGGCTTGGGGTTTATTATTTTTTAGCCAACTCTCCGTTTTTCCCGGCGACAAAACCGCACTTCGAAAACCTAGTTCGCGAAGCGTCCTCCCGATAACCAACGTATATTGAGAGCCCATATCAACGACCAGAATTTGAATCGGCTTCATAATTTTTTCTTTTCTAAATTTTAAAAAGCCAAACTACTATGCCAAATTATTTTATCGTCGCTAAACAAATAATACTTGCACCCAGTCTCGGAAATATCTTCGCCAGCAGCGCAGATTTTATTCTACCATTTTCGGAAAAGTTCACGCAATCGGATTGCAATGATAATATGGCAAAATCGTGTTTTCTGATCAGTCGCTCAATAGCCTTGAACGTAAAATACCGAATATGGCCGACGCTTTCCGGACAATTAGGAGAAATTTCAATAATCGGACTTATTCCTAGCAGCATTAGCAGTCTTCTCCCCAACGACACGATATTCGGAGTGGATATGATCAGTTTTCCTCCCGGCTTCAAAACCCGCTTGATTTCCTCGAGAAAGAAATCCGTGTCAAAGATGTGCTCGATTATTTCGCCTGCTACGACCGCGTCGAAAAAACTGTCCTGGTAGGGCAACTTATCAGCATCATTGAAAAAATATTTAGTCACTTGGATCCCTTTTCCCCGGGATTTTTCCGCTCCCCACTCGCTGGCTTCAAGGCCAAAAAAATTATTATTCCTGTTTTTCGCCAAAGACAGAAAAGTTCCGTCGTGGCAGCCGATATCCAGGATATTTTTATTCTCCATATTCATTCGGTCAAGCATTGACAGCATAACTTTGATTCTTGGGCTGTCCGATAGGTTACCTGAATTCTTCCAGTCGTCATACATTTTTTCATATATATTTTTTTCCATATGCTCTAGCAAGAATTTATTATTTCCAGTTCTCCCTCGGCAACGCTGTCCCAGGAATATTTTTTCACAAAATCCCGGCCGTTCTCGCCGGCTGACAAGCGGAGAGCGTCGTCTCCCAAAAGTTCGATAATTTTTCCGGAGAACGCGCCGACATTTCCTTTCTCTATCTGCATCGTTCGATTGCCGAAAATTTCCCCGAAAACCGGCAAATTCCAGCTGACAACGGGCAGGCCGCAGGCCATGGCCTCGGTCGCTGCGATTCCCCAACCTTCTTCGTGGGAGGGGAAAAGAAAAACTTTCCCCGACTTCAGTATCCGGTGGGCTTCGCTGTCTTCGAGATAACCAAGAACATCGACATTGCGGGATAAATTTTTTTCTTCTATTTTCTCCATCAGACTCTTTTTTTCCTTTTTCCCTCCCCCGATGATGGCCAGCTTCGCTTCCGGAATTTTACGGCAGACATTCTCCCAAATTTCAACGAGATCCGCGATTCCCTTGCTGGGACTCAATCTTCCCAAAAAAATGCCGTCATACCCGGCCGTCTCTTTTTTGATTCTATCAAAATAATCGACATCTATCCCATTTGAAGAAGTGGATATTTTTCCTTTCGAAAAACCCATTCGCACAAGATCCTTTTTGACAATACTGTTGAGAACAATTATTTTATCCGCTTTTTTTCGCGCCAATCGGAAAGAAAATCTCTGAAAATGGTATCCCAACCAGTTTATTATCTTTTTCCCAGGCCTTTTTTTCCAATTGGGATAGATGTGATGGATTACCTGAATCCATTCATTATTTTTCCCTCTCGTCTTGAGATAATAGGCCGGAATAACTTCCCAGAACAGGTCTGAAGATGAATATAAGACCGTATTTGCGCCTGTTTTTTCCAGAAAATCTTTTTTTAAGAGAAAAAAGGATTTTAGAATTGTCAGCAGCGACTTGAGGTAAAGGCCCGCAAAACTCTCAAACTTGAAGTTTGAATCAATATTTTTGAAATCCGCCCTGATGCCGTTATTTTCAAAAAATTTGCGGTTGTAGGCCGTGGAAACGCAAACTATGTTCAATCCTTCTTTTTCTTGCAGGCGGCGCAGAATTTCCGCAAGTCTCACTCCCGCGCCTG
>JAQUQQ010000099.1 GCA_028716005.1 Candidatus Moraniibacteriota bacterium
AATTATAAGTATTGTCCAAATATTCTTTGAGCGCTTTCGTATAATGCCGAAGTGGCTTCAGTTTCGTGTTGAGAAGCACGGAAGCTTTCGGCCTTTTCGCCGGGCGGGGAAACTCGGAAGAAGCCACCGGAACAACTTCCACGTCCATTTTCGCGATTTTGAAAAGTTCCGTGGCGGCTTCGAACCAGGTGCACGGCCCTTCGTTCATGACGTGGTATATTCCGAAAGGAATTCCTTCTTCGATTATCTCTTTTGTTTTGAGCGCGAGGTCGGGGGTATAGGTAAAACAGCTTTTTTCTTCGTCCACCACTTTGAGAATTTGGTTGTCTTTCGCGAGCTGGATCATCGTGTCAAAAAAACTTTTTTTGGCCATGGCGGATTTTCCCGGCCGGCCAAACAGTTTGGAGGTGCGGAGGATCCAGAATTTTTCCGCGTGCTTTTGAATTTCTTCTTCGCCGAGAAGTTTGGAGCGGCCGTAGTTTGAAATCGGAGCGGGTTTCGCCGTTTCGTCGTATTCGCCTTTTTCGCCGTCAAAGACATAGTCGGTTGAATAATGGACAATGGGAATATCCTTTTCTTTTCCGATTTTGGCGAGAATTCCCGGCCCGTATCCGTTGATTTTTTTGGCGAGTTCATACTCTATCTCGTCCGATTCGCACTTGTCGACCGCGTTGTAGCCGGTCGCGTTCACCACCGCTTGCGGGTCAACCTCATCGATGATTTTCCGCAAGCTTTCCTCGGAAGCGACGTCGACCTTGTCCCGGTCAAAGGCGAAAACGTGCCAGTCCTGGTCGGCTTCAAAAACTTTTTCAAGATCCTGCCCGAGCATTCCGTGGGAGCCTAAAATAAGGATGCGTTTAGTCATTGTGGAGCGTTAATTAATTTTTCAAGATATTTTTTGGCTTCGAGCTGTTCAGTGATTGAGTTTTCAAGCTCAATACTGATCAGATCCGGCAAATATTTTTTGTATTCTTTTATATAATCAAGTTCTGACAGATTTTCCAGGATATGGGAACTATATTCTTCCCTGTAAGGATCGATGATAATCGGAATCGGTTCGTCTTTGATGGCCGAAACATGAGAACAGCCTATTTTATATTTTTTGATTCTGTCTTTTATTTCTTCACAGTATTTGACATCTCCGTGCAATTCTTTTTCCTTCCAGTGAGAGAAATCAACGCAGAGACCTCCAAATTTTTTGAGTTCTTCTTCAACGGGAACAGTTTTGATGTTTTCAAAGAATATTTTTGAGGCATACTTATCGTAATCGTATATCAACGGCCATTCTGCAGTCGCGTGCAGATTGAAAGCTTGGACGCTATATTTTTGAACCAGATAATCCAGCTCTTTCAGCTCCATATCTGTTCGGAGATGAACGTGGGGAATGCTTTTGACTGCCGTATTTTCCAGCGCATTGTATAATTTCTTTCTTTCTTCTTTTTTGAGACCGGTCAGAAAAAGAGCGATTTCTTCGAGATTGTTTTCTTTTATTTCTTCAATTTTAGACTCCCATCCGCTGCTGAGATTTTTTTTGGATATATTCGAAAGTGTTGTCAAGGAAACCAGAATTTTCCTATTTCTCATATTGCTTTCTGTAAAATTTGAGATATTCTCCGCTTTTTCGGCCAGAGGCTGATCCGCCTTTGGCGGATATTTCACTTCTGATATTGTTTATTATAATATTCTAAATACTCTCCGCTCTTAATCTTTCGCCACCAGTCCTCATTATTCTTATACCATTCCACCGTTTTTTTCATCCCTTCGTCGAAATTCGTTCGCGGCTCCCATCCCAGCTCCGTTTTTATTTTCGAAAAATCAATGGCGTATCGGCGGTCGTGGCCGGGCCGGTCTTTCACGTATTCTATCATCTCTTCGCCTTTTCCGAGAAGTTCGAGTATTTTTTCGGTGATTTCGATGTTCGGTTTTTCCGAATTTCCGCCAACGCAATACGTTTCGCCGATTTTTCCTTTGTGGACGATTGTGTCAATCGCTTCGCAGTGGTCTTCAACAAAAAGCCAGTCGCGCACTTGCATCCCGTCGCCATAGACAGGAACTTTTTTGCCTTCGAGCAAATTCGTGATGAAAAGACCGTGCAGTTTTTCCGGAAACTGGAACGGACCGTAGTTGTTTGAGCAATTGGAAATGGTCACCGGCAGGTTGTGGGTGTGAAAATAGGCCATTGTGAGATGGTCGGCGGCCGCTTTCGAAGCGGAATAGGGACTGCGGGGAGCAAAAGATGTTTTTTCCGTAAAGGCCGGGTCATTGGGCCCGAGGTGCCCGAAGACTTCATCCGTTGAAACGTGATGGAATCTTTTTCCGCCGTTGTTTTTGGCGGCTTCCAAAAGATTGTGTGTGCCAACAATGTTCGTGTGGATGAACGCCGCACTGTCCAAGATGGAGCGATCCACGTGCGATTCCGCCGCGAAGTTCACAACAACATCGATATCTTTCACCAAGTCGTTGGCTAAATCCTTGTCCGCGATATCTCCTTTCACAAAGCGATACTGCGGATTTTTTTCGATGTCTTTCAAATTTTCCAAATTTCCGGCATAGGTCAAAAGATCGAGATTAACGATTTTGTAGTCCGGATATTTATTTAGAATGTATCTTATAAAGTTCGAGCCAATAAATCCGGCTCCCCCCGTTACTAGTAGTTTCATAAATATGATTTCAGCACAGTATACTGTATTACTGTACTGAATTAAAACGGCGAATTAAAATCCTTGAAAAATTGCAATTTTGAATCTTTTTCGGAAAGAATCGGGTCTTTGATCGGCCATTTTATATTCAGCGTCGGATCGTTCCAGATGATTCCGCTGTCCGATTCGGGAGCGTAGAATCCGTCCACTTTATATTGAAATTCAGTGTTGTCTTCCAATGTGCAATAAGCATGGGCAAATCCGCGCGGGATGAAAAGCATCTCGAATCCATCGGCGGAAATTTCAAAACCTTCCCATTTTCCGAAAGTCGGCGAATCTTTGCGAAGGTCAACAATAACATCAAAAACTTTTCCTTGGGTGACTCGGACCAGTTTTGCCTGCGCGTTCGGCGGCGTTTGGAAATGAAGCCCGCGAAGAACTCCTTTGCGCGCGGAAAGAGAATGATTGTCCTGGACAAACTTCGCGTCGATTCCATTTTCGGCAAAAATCTTTTCATTCCACGATTCAA
>JAQUQQ010000100.1 GCA_028716005.1 Candidatus Moraniibacteriota bacterium
TCGAGATAAGAAATAATGTCCTGAAATTCTTCCACTGATCCGGTCTGAATTATGCCAAATTTTTCAAAAACTGCTTCGATTATATTTTCGTCCTGCGCGAGAGATCCGGTGTGCGAAGTTATGGCTTTCTGTCCGGCCTTGCTTTTGCCCGCTTTGATGATGGCGATCGGTTTTTTGCAGTCGGAGCCGACTATGGCCGAAACAAAATCCAGACCGTCTTTTATATCTTCGAGATAGAACGCTATTGCGCCCGTGTCCTTGTCCCCGCTGAGATATCTCAACATGTCGCTCTCGCCGAGAACAGCTTTGTTTCCGATGGAAATTGCTTTGGAAAAACCGGCCCTATTTTCCTCGGCCCAATCAAGAAGAGCCACCTCCAGCGCTCCGGATTGCGAGACGATGGCGATTTTTCCTTTGCTCACTCTTGCGTCAGTGAAAGTTGCGTTGAGATTGGCGAAGGTGTTGATGAAACCCAGACAATTGGGTCCCAGAATATTCAATTTGTGTTTTTCGGCAATATTTTCCAGCTCTTCTTCAAGTTTTTTCCCCTTTTTTCCCGTTTCTTTGAAACCGGCGGAAATAACAATGTAATTTTCAATTTTTGGCCTGGCTTTGGCGCCTTCTTCCAGGATTTGGTTCACGAAAGGCGCTGGAACAGCAATCAAAACGAGATCAATTGTTTTTTTTATTTCATTCAGATTCGCGTAGCATCTGCTTGGCCCGATTTTCTTATACTTGGGGTTGACAAGATAAAAATTCCCTTTCCACCCCCCGCCCAAAATATTCCGCGCCAAAATATTTCCCAATTTTTCTTTTTTGGGAGACGCGCCGACAATGGCGATGGATTTCGGATTGAAGAATTTATCAAGTTTTTTCATTTCTTCAGTAATCCCCTTATTGTCCCGACATATCGCACAACATTCGCGCTGTTTCGGATTCCCATCCGGAGACTTTCTTGAATTGAGCCTCCTTTGATATATTTTCCCAGGAATCCGCTCGCGAAAGCGTCCCCGGCGCCGGTGACGTCAACTGTTTTCACTTTTTGGATTGGGCAATGGAAAATTTTCCGGCCGTCGGAGCAGTAGGCGCCTTTTCTCCCGTCCGTGAGACAAACAATTTTTGGCCCAAGTTTGTGCAATATTTTTATCAGGCTGCCTACGTTTGAAGTTTTGTTTTTCTCATTGAACGCTATTTCAGTCGCTTCGTTTTTGTTCAAAAAGATTATTTCGCTTTGCGAGAACAATTTTTTCAAACTTATATATCCTTCGCGAATCATGCTCGTGCTGGGAGCAACAATCAATTTCGCCTTATTTTTCTTTATATAAGCCATGATTTCGTTTGCCTGTCCGTTCCAGTTTCCGGTGAGAGAAGAAACGGAGATATATTTTGCTTTTTTTTCCCGAAGCGGCTTGAGATTCACGGCGCCAGATGATTTTTGGTAGAAAATCACCCGTTCGCCTGTTCTTTTGTCGACTATAATCACGGACGTGGCCGGTTTGACCGGTCCCACCGGAAACGAATTCAGACCCAGTTTTTTTGTTCCCAGCGACAAATTTGTCGCCACTCCGCCGGCGCTTTCCACAACTTCCTGGACAGATATTTTTTCGCCGAGCTCAAAACCGAGCCACGCAAGCGCCAATTTGTCCTTTGGAGTTTTGAAAATTTTTCCCCGTTCAGTGAGAACGAAGATGTCTTTCGTGATTGAGCCGATACTTATCAAATCATATTTCATATGATTTGTAATTAGTAATTAGTAATTAGTAATTCGGATATACTATTATCCAAATTACAGCGAGCGTAGCGAGCGAAATTACGAATTACAATTTACTTTAATATTTTTGATTATAAAAGGCTTTTTAATTTCATCTCCTTTAGCTTGTCCGTTTCCATTATATCACAAATCGTCGGGGCGATATTGGCAAGCACTCCTCCGTTTGACACTTTCTTTCTTCTGAATTTTTCGGAAGCCAGAACAAATGGAACCGGATTTTTGGTGTGAAAAGTCATTGGAAGCTTGGCTTTTGCGTCCCACATGCAGTCGGCGTTTCCATGATCAGCCGTGATGACCAGGTTTCCGTCAAGCTTTTCAAGCTCTTTCCATATTTTTCCCAGACATCCATCCACGCATTCGACCGCTTTGATCGCGGCCTTCATGTCTCCGGTATGCCCCACCATGTCGGCGTTCGCGAAATTGACGGCCGTGAAATCGTATTTTTCTCTCCTCAAAAATCCCACAATTTTCTCGGTTATTTTCCCGGCGGACATTTGGGGAATTTTGGCATAGTTTTCGGTAAATGGAGACGGAACCATCAGACGCTCCTCCCCGTTGAGCGAGTCCGCGTAGCCTCCGTTCAAGAAATAGGTAATATGGGCAAATTTTTCTTTTTCAGCGATATATAATTGGGAAAATTCAGCCAACGCCACTGGCAAAGTGCCGTTCAAGGGATGATCTTGAAAGGCGGTGTGCACCGGAAGGTCGGGACCGAAATTGGTCATAGCGACAAAGTATAAATTTTTGAGGCGCGGTTTGGGCAGGATTGTTTCTTTGGAATTGTTGAGGACAAACAATTTCGTAAATTGACGGGCGCGGTCAGAGCGCAGGTTGAAAGAAATGATTGCATCGTTGTTGTTGATCGTGACAAATTTTTGTCCCTTTCCGTCAATCAGGGCGGGCTTCACGTATTCATCGGTGAGATTTTTTTGGTAGGAATACCTTATTGCTTCTTCCGGGCTCGCGAAACGCTTTCCTTTGCCGCTCACCAAGAGATCATAGGCAATTTTCAGCCGGTCCCAGTTTTTGGCCCGGTCCATGGCGTAAAAACGTCCGACGAGACTGGCAATATGGCCAATACCAATATTTTTCATCCGCTTTTTCCAGCCCGCGAGATGTCGGAGAGCGCTTTTTGGAAACGAGTCCCGGCCATCCGTAAAAAAATGGATATGAACATTTTTGATTCCGTTTTTCTTCGCGATAAGAAGAAGAGCCTCGAGATGATAAGGATTCATATGGGGACTGTCTTCATTCCCAAGAAGCCCCATCAGATGAAGGTTGGATTTGTTTTTTTTGACATGCGAAATCGCGCCAAGAAAAGCGGCATTGTGAAAAAAAGTTCCCGTGTTGATGCTTTCGGAAATTTTTCTCGAATCCT
>JAQUQQ010000101.1 GCA_028716005.1 Candidatus Moraniibacteriota bacterium
CAACCAGCGTTCCGTCCGACGGCTCCGTATACGTGTCCTTCCAGGTCTCTCCGGCGTCAGTCGATTTCAAAATTTTTCCTCTTTTTCCAATCACTGAAACAGCAAAAACGACGTTGGGGTTTGAGGGATTGATCACGAGAGAATATACTTTGGTGGGCGTGAGCAAAGAAACTGAGAGCTGCTTCCACGTCTCGCCCGCGTCGGATGATTTGAAAATACCGCTCGCTTTCGAGCCGGCGTATATTTCGTTTCCGTTTTGGGGATTCATTGCCAAACTCAAAATATCCACTCCGCTGATTGTCTTGTTATTTTCGGCCTTGTTTTTGGGCGCGAAAGTTTTTCCGCCGTCGTCCGAGCGGAAAATTCCCCCGTCATTCCCGCCCCCGGTGAGGGAACAAGCGGAGAGAAACATTATTGCCGATAATAATAACAAAATTTTTGAAGTTTGCTTCATATTGCAAATTATAGCATATATTTTAGTCATTAGTAACATTAGTCACAGGCTGTTGGACAGGTTTTCAGTCGTTGGTCATTAGAAAATCCAATGACTTACGACCAATGACCAAACCCACTGCCGATGACGCTGTTACCCACCGCCCATTTCCAATATCAATCTCTCCCCCACCGCTCTCGCACTCGCGTTCGAATGCTCCAGCTGATTGACTGATTCTCTTATTTTTTCAATAAGATCAGCGACTTTTTCCATTTTATTTTTTGCTTCATTTTGCAGGGCAAGTTTCCTGAGACCTTCCGCCGCCACCGCTTCCCAATCTTTGAGAGTGCCGATGAGTTCATTCTTGTCGCGGGAAATTTTTTCTATGTAATCGAACTTTTCAAATATCTCTTTTTTGAACATTCGCCGAAATCTTTCGCGGTTTTCCTCGCGCCAGCCGGGAAGTTTTGTTTCGGGAAATCCCAAAATGGCGCACCGCGAAACAATGGTCGGCAAAACCGATTCCGCGTCATCCGCGAGCAGAATGAAAAAAGTGCTCGCCGTCGGCTCTTCAAGGACTTTGAGAAGCGCGTTCGAACTTTCAGCGTTCATCCGCTGGGCTTTTTTTATGATACAGAATTTTTTTTCGAGTTCATACGGGAAATATTTGAGCCGCTCCCGCGCTCCGCGGACTTGCTCGATGACGATTTCTTTTTCACGGGTTCGGCCTTTTTTGTCCTCGACTATCTCCGGCTCCAAAATGACAACATCCGGATGGATTCCTTTCCTTATCTGCTCCAAAAATTCGCTATTGCCAGCTTTCCCGGAAATTTTTTGGACGAAATAAAAAGCCGCTTCAATTTTTTCTTCCCTGTCCGTTCCGGAAAACAAAAAGGAATTCGGCCGCTTGGATGAACCCGCCAGCCGGTCAAGATAGGTTTTTATTTTCGAATTTATCATAGAAAATTTCTAATTTTCCAATATTCTTCTGATTTCCCTCTCAAAATTTTCCCGAAACTTTTCTTTTGAAAATTTTTCCGCCTGCGCGCGTATTTTTTCCGGGTCATAATTTTTTTCATTTTCCTGAAAACGGCGCACTGCGTCAGCCAGAACTTCGATCGTCGGCTCGTTGAAAAATTCTCCCGTCTCGCCTTCAACCACTGTTTCCGTGGCTCCGCCCCGCCGAAGGGCGATCACCGGCTTTCCAAAGGACATAGCCTCGACCGGCGCGATTCCAAAATCATCTTCTCCCGGGAATATGAAGGCTCGGCATTCGGCGAAGTGTTTCTTTATTTTTTCGTCCGGCAGAAATCCCAAAAATTTCGTCTTATGCCCCGCGATTGATTTCAAATATTTTACGTATTTCGGCGATCCCTCCCCGATGACGACCAGCGGCAAGCCAAGCTTGTTCATCGCCTCGACGGCTATTTCAATTTTCTTGTAGGGTGAGAGCCGGGAAACAATCAAAAAATATTCGCCGTGTTTGGAAACCAAGCTTCCAAGCGGAAACTTGGTTTCCGAGTGGCCGATTTCCACCGGCGGATGGACAACCACGCTCTCCTGCCCGTAATATTTTTTTATTCTCTCCTTTGTATGGTGTGAATTGGCAATGAAAAAATCCACCCGGTCCGCCGCGACCCGATCCCACATTCGGATATAGTTGAGAAGCATGCGCGCCAAAATCCGCCTTTTCGGTCCCAATCCCTGTTCGTCGAGATATTTTTCATTCCAGTCCCAGGAATATCTCATCGGACTGTGGCAATAAGAGACGTGGATTGTTTTCGGCTTCACGATGATGCCTTTCGCGAACGCGCTCGAGGAAGAAACGACGAGGTCAAAATCCCGCAGATTGAAAGTTTCCGGCGCCGTCGGCATGAGAGGCAAAAGCCATTTGTGGCGCTTTTTCAAAAACTTCGGAAATTTCTGGAGAAACGACGGCCGGATTTCGGCATCTTTGAACTTCCCGCGCATTTTCGCCGGGTCATAAAGCAAAGTATAAATCGGCGCTTCAGGGAAAATTTCATGAAGCACGCTTAAAACCCTCTCCGCCCCGCCGTATTGGTTGAGAAAATCATGAACAAGAGCGACTTTTTTATTTCCAATATTCATGGACATTGAATCATAAATCATAAATCATAAATCAATCGGCTGATTTCCCTCGCGCATTTCTCCCACGAAAATCTTTTCACGTTCTCGAGTCCTTTTTCTATTATATCATTTTTGTAGCTTTCGTCCGAGATGATTCTATGCACCGCTTCCGCAATCGCGTTCGCGTCTTCCGGGTCGACCAAAACCGCCCCGTTTCCAGCTACTTCCGGCATTGAGGAAATATTTGAGGTTATAACCGGCGTTCCAACGCTCTGCGCTTCCAAAATCGGCAGACCAAAGCCTTCGTAGAATGTCGGAAATAAAAACGCCTCCGCCTTTTTCATCAGCTCAAATTTTTCCTCATCGGCAATATATCCAGGCAAAACAATATCATCCTTATATCTGCTTTTTTCTATCTTATTTCTTATTTCCCCGCCCCCGTATCCGAACTTTCCCGCCAACACCAACTTATGCGGCAGACTATATTTATCTTTTAGTATTTCGAAAGCTCTGACTATTCCGATAATATTTTTTCTCTCTTCTAATCTTCCCACGAATAGTAAGTATCTTGTATTTAGTATCTGGTATTTAGTATTTTTGATTTGAGATTTGGAATTTTGTTGGA
>JAQUQQ010000102.1 GCA_028716005.1 Candidatus Moraniibacteriota bacterium
CCGCGGCGATTTTTCCTCCCGGACTGTTGGCGATTTTGTTGAGGGCCCATTCCACTCCGGAATCGGCGTTGAAGAAGGAACCGACGGAGCTTTTGGTTTTTGAGCTCATTTGCTGTTCCATCACCGTTATATAGGAAAGGCTCACAACCAAAGAAAGCACCACAAAAAGAAGAATGGTGGTGAGAAGAAGGGCGGAGCCCCTCCCGGTCGGCGGGCAAACGTGGTTGGGTTTGGACATATGTTTTTGTTTTAGAAATTAAGCTGACTTCATTATCTCTTTTTTCGGGGGGGGGCGTCAAGCGGCCGGTTTTGTGTTAAAATAAGTTTGCAGATTTTGTAGACGTCCGACGTCTAAGAACGTCTAAGAAATGAGAAAAGATGTTTTAACTAAACATGAATATTATCACGTTTATAACCGTGGAGTTGAGAAGCGGAATGTTTTTCTTTGTGACAAAGATTATCTTCGTTTTCTTGAATCAATGAAAGAATTCAACAGCACGAAACCCGTTTATAGCCTTTATTTGCACAATGAGTTGAAGAGGAAAGGAGTCTTAGACGTCGGACGTCTAAGAAAGTTAGTTGAGGTGATTTGTTATTGTTTGAATCCTAATCATTTCCATCTTATACTTAAGCAAGTGGAAGAGAATGGCATTTCAGAATTTATGAAAAGATTGGGAGGAGGCTACACAAAATATTTTAATCATCACTATAAAAGATCAGGAGTTTTGTTCCAGGGAAAATTCAAATCGGTTCGAATCAAAACAAATTCTCATCTCCTTTATCTGTCAGCCTATGTCAACAAAAATTATTTTATTCATGGATACGGCGATGATTTTGACTGGCCATATTCCAGTCTTTTAGATTATACTGGAAAAAGGCACGGGCGGATTTGTGACACAAGTGTTATTCTTAATCAATTTGAAAATAAGAATGAATATCGAGAATTTATAAAAGAAAATTCTTTGTATATGAAAGAGAAGAAAGAAGACGAAAAATATTTACTGGAATAAATCGTAGGTGTCGGACACCTACGAAAGGCTATGGAAAAACAAATATACAATTTGGCGGCGGAAGAGGTTTTGGGGAAGTTTGGGGCGAATGTGGACGGACTTTCGAACGAGGAGGCGGAGAAGAGACTGAAAGAGTATGGACCGAATAAAATAGAAAAAAAACATGGCTGGCGGTGGGCGAAACTTGTCTTGCGCCAGTTCAGCGACGCGCTGGTGTGGATTTTGCTCGCGGCAGCGGTTTTGGCGTTCGCTTTCGGCGAGATGCGCGACGTGACGATAATTTTGGTTATCGTTTTTTTGAACGCGGTTATTGGCTTCACGCAGGAGTGGAAAGCGGAAAGAATAATGGACCGGATCCAGAAACTGGCCTCGGACAAAGCGACTGTCATCCGTTCCGGCAGAAAAAAGGAAATTGACGCCTCAGAAATTGTTCCAGGGGATATAATGTTCGTGACCTCGGGTGACAATGTTCCAGCCGACGGGTATATTTTGGAAAGCTACAACCTTCACACGAATAGTTTTGTTTTCACGGGAGAATCAAAACCGGAAAAGAAAGAAGCAAAAATTGTCGCGGAAGAAATTCTCTCGATCGCGGACATAGAAAATATGGTTTTCACGGGAGAGCAGGTGACGATGGGCGAAGCCAAAGCGGTGGTGACGGGAACGGGAATAAAAACAGAACTTGGAAAAATCGCCGAACTCGCGACAGAAGTGAAAGAAGAGCTCACCCCGCTCCAAAAGAAGATGCGCACGCTGGGAAAAGACGTTTCGATTCTGGCGGTGGTGATCGCGGCGCTGGTTCTCGTGGCGGGAGGGTTCCAACATCTTTCCTGGTATCAGAATTTTTTGTTCGCGCTTGCGGTTGCGGTTTCGGTTGTTCCCGAAGGGCTTCCGGCGGCCATGTCGGTTGCCCTGTCGCTTGGTATGCGGCGGCTGCTCAAAAATAATGTCTTGGTGAAAAAACTGATCGCGGTGGAAACGCTCGGTTCGGTGAATATGATTTGCACGGACAAAACGGGAACAATCACAAAAAATGAGCTGATGGTGACGAAAATTGTTTTGGACGACGAGGAAATTGAGGTAAGCGGGGAAGGATATGAACCCAAAGGAAATTTTTTGATTGATGGGAAGAAAATCAATCCAGGCGAAATAAAGAATCTTGGTTTGATTTTGAAAATCGGCGCGCTCTGCAATGACGCGAGCCTTGTCAGCGAAAGCAATAATTTCAAAATAGTTGGTGACCCGACGGAGGGAGCTTTGGTTGTCGCGGCGAGGAAATATAATCCGGACGAAAAATATTTCGGAGCGGGGGAGACGAAAATTGACGAAAATCCTTTCGAATCAGAAAGAATGCGGATGAGCGTTATTTTTAGAAATGAGAAGTTGGAAGCGGGAGGTGAGAATACTTTTTCATATGTCAAAGGTTCGCCGGATGTTCTTTTGGGCCTCTCCCCTAAAAAATTGACTGAAAAGGGGATAGTCCCCTTTTCCGACGAAGAAAAAAAGAAGACGAAAGAAATTTATGACCGAATGTCTGCCGAGGCGCTGCGGGTTTTGGCATTCGCCTATCGTCCGCTTGATAATTTTGATAAAAAAGATTTTCAAAATGAATCCGAAAAAGATTTGATTTGGGTCGGAATGATGGCAATGATTGATCCGCCGAGAGCGGACGTCGCGAAAGCAATCGAAGAATGCCAGCAATCAGGAATCAGAGTGATTATGATCACGGGAGACTATGAAATAACGGCACAGGCAATAGCAAAGCAAGTCGGATTATTAATTTCTAATTCCCAATTTCTAATTTCTAATAAAATCCCAAATTCCAAATCCCAAAATAATTTTGTAATCAATGGCAAAACGTTAAATATTTTATCAGACAGTGAAATTGTTAAACGTATCAAAAACGGCGCTTCGGTATTTGCCCGGATCACTCCCGAACAGAAACTGCGCATTGCAACAATTCTCAAAAATTCCGGGGCGGTGATTGCTATGACGGGCGACGGCGTGAATGACGCGCCGGCGCTGAAAAAAGCGGACATCGGCGTCGCTATGGGGAAAATCGGGACGGATGTCTCGAAAGAAGCTTCGGACATGATTCTTCTTGATGATGATT
>JAQUQQ010000103.1 GCA_028716005.1 Candidatus Moraniibacteriota bacterium
CTTTGGGGCAAAAAACTCTCGGGGTGAAAGAGTCTTTCAGCCCACAGTCCTCTCTTCGCAAGAGGAAGTTTTTCAGACGGCTTCCTATGGTTTCTCTTCCCAATTTGATTGAGGGGCAAGTGGCGTCTTATGAATGGTTTCTGAAAGAGGGTCTTCGGGAACTGCTCGATGAAGTGAACCCGATCAACGATTTCACGGGGAAGGACCTGGAACTTTCTTTTGGAGAATACTATTTGGACGAGCCGAAATACGACGAAAAAACCTCGAAAGCAAAAAATATTTCATATGAGGCGCCTCTTCGCTCGAAAGTGAAGCTTCTCAACAAGCAGACGGGAGAAGTGAAAGAGCAGGAAGTCTATCTCGGGGATATTCCCGTCATGACCGAACGGGGAACCTTCATCATCAACGGCGTGGAGCGCGTCGTGGTCAGCCAGCTCATTCGAAGCCCAGGCGTCTTTTTTACTATGGAATATAACAAGGGACAGCGTCTTTTCGGGGCAAAAATCATCCCCAACCGGGGGGCTTGGCTTGAAATGGAAACTGATCTCGATGGGGCGATCTGGGTCAAAATTGACCGGAAAAGAAAAATAGCCATCACTGCGCTTCTGCGCGCTTTTGGTTTTTCAAGCGATGAAAAATTGGTGAAAACATTCGCGGATGTCGACAGCGGCGAGAAGAAATATATTGAAGCTACGATTGACAAAGATACGACCAAAACCCAGGGAGAAGGATTCCTTGAAGTTTATCGCCGGATCCGGCCGGGAGATTTGGCGACCGAAGAGAACGCCAAACAGATGATTGAAGCCATGTTTTTCAACTTTGAACGTTATGATTTTGGGCGTGTTGGCCGATATCGCTTGAACCAGAGAATGGAAACGAACTTTCCGGACGACGAAGCGCACCGGATCATGCGGCCGGAGGATTTGGTGGAAATTGTGAAAGAAATTATTCGTCTCAACAATGATCCAATGGCGAGTCCGGACGACATCGACCATTTGGGGAACCGCCGGGTGCGTTGCGTCGGCGAACTGGTGCAGAACAAGTTCCGGGCAGGCCTCGCGCGAATGGCTCGGAACATCAAAGACCGGATGAGCACCTGCGATCTCGCGACGGTTGTTCCGGGACAACTCATCAATTCCCGTCCGGTGGCGGCGGCGGTCAAAGAATTTTTCGCATCTTCGCAGCTTTCCCAATTCATGGATCAGGTGAATCCCCTGGCGGAGCTCGAGCACAAAAGAAGGCTTTCGGCGATGGGTCCGGGAGGGCTCACTCGCGAACGGGCCGGCTTTGAAGTCCGCGACGTGCATCAATCCCACTATGGACGAATCTGCCCGGTGCAGACTCCGGAAGGGCCGAACATCGGGCTTGTGAACCATTTGTCCTGCTATGCCCGCATCAATGAATACGGATTTATTGAAACTCCCTACCGGAAAGTGACCCACAAAAACGGAAAACATTTTGTCACAAAAGACATAGAATTTTTGAATGCTACCGTGGAAGATCGCAAAACTATTGCTCACGCGGATACGGAAATTGACGATGACGGACGTATTTTGAGCGAAATGCTTGAGGCGCGCGTCAAAGGCAAGCCTTCCATGATTGAAGTTGGCCAGGTTGACTATATGGATGTTTCCGCCAAGCAGTGCATTTCCGTCTCAACGGCGCTCATTCCTTTTCTCGAGCACGATGATGCCCACCGGGCTCTTATGGGATCGAACATGCAGCGCCAAGCTGTTTCCTGTATCGTTCCCCAAGCGCCGCTGGTCGGAACGGGACTTGAGGATAAAGCGGCGGCGGATTCAGGGCAGGTGGTCTTGGCTCGAACGGCGGGTGAAGTGATTGAAGTGGACTCCGATCATATCACCTTGAAGGAAGAAGGGGCAACTGGAAAATCAGCCAAAAGGACCTATCATCTCCAAAGTTTTGAACGCTCCAACGCCTTCACATGCATGAACCAGATTCCGCGCGTCGCGGTGGGCGAACAAGTGAAAAAAGGTCAGCTTCTCGCGGACGGAGCTTCGACAGACAGCGGAGAATTGGCTCTCGGCCAAAACATTTTGGTGGCTCTCATGCCTTGGGAAGGTTGCAATTTTGAAGACGCGATTATCATTTCAGAAAAACTTCTCGAGGACGACCGCTATACCTCAATTCATATCGAAGATTTCACGGTTGATATCCGCGACACAAAACTTGGGCCGGAAGTGGTGACCCGCGATATTCCAAACATTGGAGAAGAACGTCTCAAAAATCTTGACGACACGGGAATAATCCACATCGGAGCCGAAGTTTCATCGGGTGACATTTTGATTGGAAAAATTTCTCCCAAGGGAGAAGGAGATCTGACGCCTGAAGAAAGACTTCTTCGAGCAATTTTCGGCGAGAAATCAAAAGACGTGAAGGACACTTCTCTCTATCTCCCGCACGGAGAACACGGAAAAGTGGTGGATATAAAAATTTTCTCGCGCGAACAGGGCGACAAACTGCCCGCCGGCGTCATCCAGCAAATTCAGGTGAGCGTGGCCCAGCTTCGAAAGATTTCCGTTGGAGACAAGCTGGCCGGCCGGCACGGAAACAAAGGCGTTATTTCAAAAATCGCGCCAGCTGAAGACATGCCTTATCTTCCCGACGGGACTCCGGTTGATATCATCCTCAATCCGTTGGGTGTGGCCTCCCGTATGAATATCGGCCAAATTCTTGAAGCTCATCTTGGTTGGGCGGCTGACAAGCTGGGATATAAAGTGGCAAGTCCCTCTCTGGCTGGTGTGAGTGAAACGGATATCAAAACCGAGCTGCGCGAAGCAGGACTTCCGGAAGACGGAAAATTGAGACTGATAAACGGAAAAACAGGCGATCATTTCGACGAAAAAACCATGGTTGGCCATATGTATATAATGAAACTGAATCACCTGGTGGAAGACAAAATCCATATGCGCTCGATTGGGCCGTATTCTCTGATCACCCAACAGCCCCTGGGAGGAAAAGCCCAATT
>JAQUQQ010000104.1 GCA_028716005.1 Candidatus Moraniibacteriota bacterium
GGCATATTGGAGGACCGCTCAACGCTTTGTATGCCATTGCGGGGAGAAGAAAGCGGAAGTTTCATCAGAAAAACCGATACACAAACTTTTCTGATTGCGCAACGGCGCAAGGAGGAAGCCATGGTATTTTCCAAGGAAAAACAGGGGCAACATCCGGAATGTGAAGGCTGCAATGATAACGCTGCCATCGGGCAGGGCTGCAAAAAAGGCCGGGTGCCTGCGGTATGCAAAAATCATGTCAAGCCGCAAACCAGCGATTGAGCTGGCAGATGCTTCCGCCCGGGGTTAATCTCTTCCGGGGAAAAGTGGGTCGGGACGCAAGTCGTCCTGGCCCTTTTTTATTTTTTTGGAGTTGACTATTCCGAAACAATATATATAATATATTCCAATGCATCGCAAAACCCGTTTGATAAACATTATCAGCATCATTATTATCCGACCCTTGTTGCCCGGCAAGTTTTCATTTTGAGTGAATAAAAAACTTGAAATCAAAACTGGCCCGGCAACGGCCGGTTTTTTTTGCTCTTTTCATTTTAGAAGAAAGGGGACGGACCATGGCGATGACTAATCCAAAAAAGTGCGAATCGATCAGGGACAATTTCAGGGAAGCATTTGACGGATTCGGTATGGGCTTGGCAGATGCGCTAGCCAATGTTTTTCCAAGGGCCTTGGGGCTGATCGACTGCAGCAATTGTTCATGTCTCGGTGAATGCCAACAGAACGGGTTGGCAGAAAGACACTCTTTCCAACCTTCCCTATCTGCTGGCAAAGCAAAGCTCTGCTAGCGAAAAAACACAGCAAAAATTCTCAAATTCAAAGCAAGGGGGCGAGTTGATTCGGGGAAAAGAGGGGAAGACCAACGCGTCTTCCCCTTCTGTTTTTTTTGTGATAGATTGAAAATGGTTTTAATAATCATTAACGCGAAAATATGGGGTTAAAAGACGAAATCAACGATCAAATTGGGAAGCTGGATAGCAGGCTCAGCGAAATCCACGAAATTGCGTCTCAACTGGATGGAATCGCATCAAAAATGGAGAGTCTCAATTCTGGGCTTGCGGAAATTCGCTCAAGCCTCAAAACAAAAGTCGAGCATCTCAAGGAAGGTTGATTTTTCAGGTATCGAAAGCTTTTAGAAATCATTTTTGTATGGGTTTTTGTCCATATCCTGATTTCGGAGTGTAGTATAATGGCAGTATCCCGATAAAATGTTTTGCTTCGCAAAATTTTACGGGGCAAACGCGAAGCTAGCAAAAAAATAACGGGCTGTAGTATACCGGCAGTACGCGTGCATGGGGTGCATGTAGACCGGGTTCGATTCCCGGCAGCCCGAAATGTTGATATTTTTTGAAATAATTTCTCTTCTTCTGCTGGCGACAATGCTTTTTTGGATAGCCTTTGTTTTTCTTTTCACCCACCGGCTTTTTTCAATGTTTTTTCGCGGGGAGGCGCCGTTTGTTCCCTGCAACATGAAAAAATTGGTTGAAATTTCGGACGAATTGGAGCTGAAAGAAAATAATATTTTATACGATCTTGGTTCAGGGGACGCGAGAGTGCTTGTGGCCTGCTTCAGGAAGCAGCCAAAGGCGAAATATGTCGGTTTCGAAAAGGACATAATTCCGTATTTATGGTCAAAATTGAGGCTTTGGCGCATGGGGATTTTGAAGAATATAAAGATTTATCGCCGGGATTTTTTCAACGAGGATCTTTCGAAAGCGACGCATGTTTTCACGTATCTCGGCCCGAAACAAATGGAAAAATTGGAGGCGAAATTTGAAAAGGAACTTACGCGTGGCGCAAAATTGGTTTCGCTGAAATTCAAAATGCCGAATAAGCCGAACGAGCAAAAAAAGGAATCAGCAGCCAAAGAATTATTCGTTTATAATTTTTAACCAAAATTTATGCTTCGCGAACCATTTTACGACCCTGAAAAAAGCTACGAGGAAAATTATGAAAAAGGGCCTTTTGGGGATTTTGCCGCGCCCGATAAATTTCAAAACAAAGGCGAACCGCAGTTCGATTTTCTCGGAAACAAAGTTTATCTTCCTTTCGGCATTCCGGCCGGGCCGCTCTTAAACGGCAAATTTGTGAAAGCGGCGCTCGACAGCGGTTTTGATATTGCTGTTTATAAAACCGTCCGCACGGGAGACTATCCCTGTCATCCGCATCCCAACGTCGTGGCGGTTGATTTTGAGGGAGATTTATCCATCGAAAAAGCGTCAGAGGGACTGACCTCAAAAGAAAATTATGGCGAACCGCTTTCCATCACCAATTCTTTCGGCGTGCCCTCGACCATCCCGGAAATTTGGCAAAAAGATCTCGCGGAGGCGACGCGCTATGCCGGAAAAGGTCAAGTGGTCGTTGGCAGTTTTCAAGGGACAAAAAAGGGGGATGGCAATGTGGACGCCTTTGTTGCGGATTTTGTTTTGGGAGCGCGGCTTGTGAAAGAAACCGGAACGAAAATTTTGGAAGTCAATTTTTCCTGCCCGAACGAGGGGACAGCCCATCTTTTGTGCTTTGATATTCCAATGGTGCGAAAAGTGAGCGAAGCAATCAAAAATGAAATCGGCAACACTCCGCTTGTCATCAAAATAGCCTATTATGAAGATCAGGAAGCTTTGAAAAAATTGATTTCAGAAGTGGGGAATATCGTGGACGGAATTTCGGCGATCAACACGATTGGTTCAGCCGTGAGAAACAAAAATGGCGAGCAGGCGCTCCCGGGCGAAGGGCGACTGGTGAGCGGTGTTTGCGGCCAGGCCATCAAGTGGGCGGGACTCGATATGACAAAACGTCTCAAAGATTTGCGTGAGGGATTTGGGCTGAAATATGCTATTGTCGGAGTAGGCGGTGTTTCCAGCGCGGATGATTTCAAAAAATACCGCGAAGCCGGAGCCGACGCGGTGATGTCGGCGACCGGTGCCATGTGGAATCCGATGCTGGCGCAGGAAATCAAGAAAATTGACAAATCCA
>JAQUQQ010000105.1 GCA_028716005.1 Candidatus Moraniibacteriota bacterium
CAGGTTTATTTTTCCTGAAGGCTGCCGCTTGAGTGAAAGCGGCAAGATCGCGCTCACCAGAGAAGGTAATCATGCCGAATGCAATCCCAGCCCCTTCGGGATTTGCAACAGAGTGCCGACGGACAAAAATGAGGTGGCGAAAGAAAAAGAATGTCCAGCGGACGTTCAGAAAAAATGCTTCGACAGCACTCTCAATCTCAAAAATTCTCAAAAATAAAGCCGGGAAATGGAGGTCCTCGGCTTTTAAAATATCTTTGGCTTTAAAATACTTTTTAAAAAAAATACGAAAAATAATTTATTTGATTATGAATTTCTTTGGATAATTGGTGAGATTTTGGCAGCCGGTTTTGGTGACGAGGACCATATCCTCGATTCGGACACCCCCGATTCCCGAATAATATAGCCCCGGTTCGATGGTGATGATATTTCCCGCCTTTAGAATATCTTCTGAATTTGCCTTGAGGCTGGGTTTTTCGTGAATATCGAGACCGACGCCGTGGCCGAGGCCGTGAATGAAGCCCCCGGCACCAATTCCATTCGTATTTTTGATATCGCGACAGGCTGTGGGCGAAACGGCTTCGCCTTTGTTTTTTTTATTATTCATATTTTGTGCTTTGAATTGGTGCGGGGCAAGCTTTTCGCCGACATCGTAACCCGATTTGTAGATAACTTCAGCGGCAATATCATAAACTTCTTTTGCTCTTATGCCGGCGCGAATTTTTTTCTCAGCCGCTTTTTGCGCTTTGAGAATAGTCCCGTACATTTTTTCGATCTCGACGCTCGGTTTTCCTTTGACAAAAGTCCGGGTCATATCGGCAAAATAGCCGGACGCGCGGTGGCGTGGAAAGATGTCGCAAACGATGGGCTGATGCGGCCGAATCGGTCCCGTGCCATCATGATGGGGGATGGCAGTTTGATCGCCGGTCGACACGATCATACCCAGAAGGTCAAACATTCCATTTTCAGCCAGAGCTTTTTCGGCCTCCTGTTTCAGAAATTCGCTGGTGAGAATTTTGTTTCGGAAATATATTCTTTTCCCCCGAATTTTCGACCGGCGCAAAATATTTTCAATGACACAAAAAGCCAATTTTGTGTGGGAGAGGCTTTCTTTGATATAGCCGATTTCATCTTTTGTTTTCACGGCTCGCTCGGGAAAAAAAGGAAAAGTGGGAATGAGTTTCGCGCCATATTTGCGCAGAAAATCAGCCATGTCCAGAGGAAAGTGGATGGGAACTTCGACCTTTCTGCCCACTAAGCCGTATTTTTTGAAGATATAATAAGCGAGTTTGTTGCGATCAGAGGTTCTAAATTTGAGTTTTTTTGCTTCCGTCGAAAGCTGATTCGACAAAACAGTCTTTATTCTTGTTCTTTTGGGGATAATCCCGAAGTCAACTTTATCGAGCAGGGCGTATTTTTCTCCGCGGGTTTCAATATAGAAAAAAGAACTGGTGATGGGCGTTTTCACCGCGTAGTGCATGTCGGAATCTTTCGTGGAAGCGAAAATGACTTTGTTCATATTGGATATAATAGGCTCTTGACGAAAAATTTCAAGTTTGTTAAGATTATTTCATAATGAACACTAATCAAGCCAAAACTTTTTTCTTTAGCTATTTCTGGTTTACACGCCAGGCCGGTTTTGGTTTGAATAGAATTTTGGCAAAAAGATAAAGTTTCCCTGAAATTATAAGCAAACCAAAGACCGGCCTCGAAAGGCGCGGTTTTTTTGTTTTTCGAAAATTCGAAGAAGAGAGGTGAGGCCTTGTTCATTAACAAAGGATTGATTCGTCATTCTGAAGTAAACCTTCAATTAATTATCACTTCCTGCATAAAAGGGGGAAATCAGGAAATGAGAAAAAGAGCTTTAAAAGCTTTGGCACTGAAGAGAAGTTTGAGGCAGGCGAAACTTGCCATCGGAACCCAGGCCATCCTTTGGATGCGCTAAAAAAAGAGAGGTGCAACTGATGAAAAGATACAAAATGAATGTGAGAAACCTGCCGGAAATTTTTAGGCCGTTCTTTGAAGAGCCAGACGGGAAACTTTTTTGCACCCGTCTCGGAAAGAACAGAGCCGAGTCCCAACGGCTGATTGATTTGGCGGATGAAGTCAGAGTTGAATATTTGGCGGGGCTTCATTCCATCATTGATGGCCTTCCCGAGGAGCCGAACGGAAGTTTTGCTCACTCGCTTATTCTCGGCGCAGCTGTGAAAATTATTGGCCGAGAAGGCGCACCCTTTTTCGCGGAAATGCTCGGGAGGCCCTGGATCATTGAGAACCGACAGCTCGGGTTTGTTCTCCTGGAGGGCGTGCGGCTCGGAGGGCGCGAGAATGTTCCCGCAGTCCAGGAATATTGTCGGCAAATCAAGCTGGAAAAAAGCGGACCGGATCCCAGCAATCTCCTTTCCCTTGCCGGCAAAGTCATGGCCACCTGCATGAGGAGGGGTTTCACTGACTCACGTATTCATGCAAGGATGTCATTTTCGCCGGGCGGCGTCACAAACTGTCGCGGCTACGCGGAAAAATTCTGAGGGGAAGCCCCTTCGGAGGTAAAAACCTACCTGCCGGCGAATGTTGTTTGCAGAAAAGATTTTCAAATTCCTCCCGGGGTGAATCTGCCCTGGGGGGACTTTTCTTTTTGTGGTAGAATGTTTGAAGAAGATTATACTCAAATATATGGCGAAAAAATCAAAAAATTTGGCGATTGCGGCGGATATCGGCGGGACGAATTTGCGGGTGGCGATTGTTGATAGAAAAGGAAAAATAATTGCGAAAAATGTCGTAAAAACGATCCGTAAAGGAAAAAGTGGAAATGTTGTCGCGGAACAAGTGATCTCGGAAATAAAAAATATCATTCCTAAAGCCGAGCTTT
>JAQUQQ010000106.1 GCA_028716005.1 Candidatus Moraniibacteriota bacterium
AATTTTGAATTTTTTATACTGTTAATTATTTGCCAATGCTTTTTTACTACCGGAGTTTTTGTTTCCATGATAATAATATCTGGATTCTCATTCTCTATTCTTTCTAACCATTGATCATAGCCCAAACCTTCGGCAATCGCGTCGTCCCAAAAAACTTCGTGACCATTCGCCTTCAATAATGTCGCCGCCGAAGCCGGAATCATTGGATAGATATACGTCGGGTCGGAAAACCACTGGAACTGGCGGTTTTGCGAAAGCAGCGGTGTTCCTTTTTTTGATTCGAGCGGCGGAAAAGAAATGGCTATTTTCATCGGAGTTTGCTCTTTAGGTTTCGTGTAAAAAATAATCCCTGCAAAAATCGGAATCCATAAAATATATGAGTCAGGAAAATATAGTAGGACGCGGCGAGAGTCACCAGAATATTTTTTTCGTGCGTATAAATGTCATAGAAAGCGTTGAGCATCGCCACAAAATACACCGACCAGCCAAAGGCATAAAAAAAGATAAACGTTCGGAAAAAATAGCTGAAAATTGCCCCGAAAACAATAAAAAAGACAAAAAGGCTCGGCAAAAAATACTTCCAGTTCAATGATGTTTTCGGATATTTCTTGGCAAAAAATCCCCGATGAAGCCCGTATCCGCTAATTTGCCTGACATGTTTCACCAGCCCTTCACGCCGGTGATGATACACGATCAGATCCGGATCGTATAAAATTCGGGCATTCTTTTTCGTAAGCAGATCAAGCCCCAGTTTTGTGTCTTCGCCCGGCCAATAGTCTCCCGCGAAGCCGCCAAGATCGGAAAATATTTTTTTCCGAATGGAAAGATTGACGCTTGGCCAATCAGCCACGAATGTCTTCTTCCCCATCGGCCGGTATCTCTCGGGAAAACCGCCGGAGAGCGAACTCAGAAAAGTCGCGCCGCTTACTCTTTGCCAAAATTTGCTCTCTCGCGGGGTTATTGCCGGACCGCCGACTGCCGCAATATTTTCGTCATCAAAATCTTTTGCGAGAACTTCGATAAAATTCTCTTTGGGATAAGCGTCGTCATCGATGAAAACCAAAATTTCCCCTTTCGCGTCGCGGATGGACAAATTTCTTTTCATCGCTGGACCTCCGGGACCGGTCGCGATTTGGCGGGTTTTTCCCCACACTTCATCTGTTGTTTCGTCGGGATAAACTATAATTTCAAAATCATTCTTTTCGAATAAAAGAATTCTTGAGATATTATCTCGAACATAATCGTTGATTTCTTTTACGGGGATGATAAAGCTGTATTTCATTTTGGATTTATTGCCTTCAGCCTTCTTTTTTCATGAGACAAATTCAATATAGCCACGGATGAGTAGCCGAGCAGAAACGAAACTGACAGAGCAAGAACCATTTCCTCAAGACTCGCGTGATACTTCGCAACGCCCGCGACCATCAAAAACAAGGTCCCCGCCAAAAAATACACCACCCGAAAATCATGCTTGGCAAAAGACAGGTTGGCTTCGAGCGTGAGAATGGAAAGCAAATATGACATCAACCCAAACATCCAGAGTATTTGGGAGCTGAAAATATATTTTTTTCCGAAAAAGAGATTGATCACAAAATCAGGCGTGATGTAATAAGCCAGGGCAAGCCCGAGAGCAATGATTGTCATCAGGCCGTAGGATTTCAAAAGGTTTTTTTTGTCCGGCCTCTTCCCGCCGTGGCCTTCGGCGCAGGCGCCCGGAAGCATCACCCCGACCACTGACAAATTGAGCCAAAGTATTATTTTCCCGAGAAGCGCGAAGGCTCCGTAGTATCCGGCCGTTTCGGGAGAGGAGAAATACTTGACCAAGACCATATCGGCATTGGAAACCAGGACCAGCGCGAGCGAAAAAAAGAAAATGTTCATGGCCGATTTCCAAATATTCATTTCAGAGAAATATTTTTCTTTCCAATTTTCCGCTTCCTGAGCGTCCCGGACAACAATTTTCTTTCTGCTCCAGCGCCTCGCCAAATACCATCCGACGAAAGACGGAATCATGATCGAAAAAGAAACGACTGATATCTTGGGAGAAAAGAAAACCAGCGCCGCGCCGGAAATCAGTTTCGCGGCAACGACCAAAACGCCAACAACGCTCACAATGAAAAATTCTTTCCAGCCCCTGAGAACTTCCATATAGACTACGGCAATGGTGGAAATGAACGTTGCCAGGCCAATGACGATGAATCCGACTGGATTCGAAAAATGGAGCGCGGAAGAAAAAATTGAACTGGAAACAAGCAATGCCGCAAAAAATATCGCCGCGTATTTGAGAACTTTTGGTATCAGGTAATCAATGAATTCCCAATTCGCCGTTTGATCATTGTGAGCCGCGAATACGGAGGTGTGCCTCACGGTGAAATAGGAAAGCGCGGAATTGAAAACGCCAAAAATGAGAAAGGCGGAAAGAAGGCTCTGGAGCTCCCCATATTCGGGAACGGACATCCGGCGCGAGACGACAAAATGGTAAAGATAGCCCAAAATTCCCCCGATCACCGTTCCGGCCATCATGACGAAATTATCCTTTATATATCGGTTTTTCAGCACTTTTGAAAACATTTTTGTTTCCGGCATTTTGGTTATAATGAAATCTTAGCATATCAATCGCAAAAAAACACCCTCCCTTCGCGAGGGGGGGTGTTTTGACTGGCAGATCCTCATGGAATATATTGCTCGGAAATTTCCAGAATTTTTTTGTTTCCGATCCCAATATGATAGGGCGCAATCTGCATGCCGGATATCGAGCTGGTGTTCCAAATTTGGCTGAATTGGGAGATGTTTATTTTTTGAGCGTGAAT
>JAQUQQ010000107.1 GCA_028716005.1 Candidatus Moraniibacteriota bacterium
TTTCAAGGGTGGCCGATCTCACGCAAGAAATCGCTCCTCATCTTCGGGTGCTCAAGCGCCAATCAGAAAAAGCCAAAAAAGGCGAAACCGTGGCGCGCGAGCTCAAGGAAAAACAGAACTTGTTTTTTGGATTTTTGTGGCATGAGCTCCAGACAAATAAAAATGGAATTTTGTCCGAAAAAGAAGAAGTGAGCCGAGAAGAAATGAAAATCCAACGCCTCATTGACGACCTGGAGATAAAAATAAAAAAGGAATCAAAAAGCGGCACGGCGTTTGAAGAAAAACGGGCGGAACTTGAAAAAAAGCGCGATGTTGTTTTTGAAAAAATAAACGAGATCCGACGGGAAGCGGCTATGCTCGACGCCAAAATTGAAATCGAAAAAGAAAAAGCCCAAAATCTTGAGATTATCCAAGAAATTCCGGTTGACATCCCCTATATCCGGGAAAAAATCAAAGAGATTCAGGAAAAACACCAAGAAATAGAAAACAAATTGGGGACTGTCAAAGAAATCGGAGAACTCGATATTTTGCGCGAGGAATTTGGCAAGCTTCGCGGCGAAATCAACAAACTTTGGCAAGAAGTGAGCGAAGGAAAGAAATCAAATCAAAGCGGAGAAACGCGAAAAGAACGGGAGAATGTTGTCAATTTAAGAACTATCGGCGAGCTTGAAGAGAAAAGAAAACGCGCGAATCAAAAAATAGAAGAACTGAACCGGGCCGTTGAAGAGAATCGCCGCGACACAGGCAATTTGATAAAAGCGGACCGGGAGGCCCGCGAAGCCTATTTTCGGATGGAATCGGAACTTCGCGAAAGGCAATTTGAAATTTCGCGCGTCAGGGAAAAACTGAACGAACTTCGGGTGGAGCTGGCAAAAATTGAAGTGAGGGAAGAAGATATGGCCAAAAAAATGCGTGAAAATCTGAATTTGAGCGACCCTGATCTTGTTGAAAAGCCGAATGATTCAGAAATCCCGGCTGATCCCGACGCGCTCGAGCGAGAAATCAACCGGCTCAAAATCCAGGCCGAACAAATCGGCGCGATTGACCCGATGATCATCGAAGAATACGAGGAAACGCAGAAAAGATATGATTTTCTCACCGGCCAGTCGGAAGATTTGGAAAAATCAATGGTGACGCTTCAGGAAGTGATCAAAGAGATGGACGAAAGAATCAAAGAATCTTTCGAAGAAGCCTTCAAAAAAGTCAATGCCGAATTTTCAAAATATTTCAGAATAATCTTCGGCGGAGGAAGCGCGGAGCTCGTGAAAACGAAAATTGAAATGAGGAGAAATAGCAAAGATATTTCCGCGGATAAGGCGGCTGACGAGGAAAACGCGGAAGAAATTGGCGAGGAAGAATCCGCCTTAGCGAAAGCTGCGGCGGACGAGGTGGGAATTGAAATCAAAGCTTGCCCTCCGGGGAAAAGAATTGCTACGCTCAATATGCTTTCCGGAGGGGAAAGGGCGCTGACGTCTCTGGCTTTGCTTTTCGCCATAATCTCCAACAGCCCGCCCCCCTTCACGATTCTGGATGAAGTTGAAGCGGCGCTTGATGAAGCCAATTCCAAAAGGTTCAGCCGGATTTTGGCCGAACTTTCCAATGAAACGCAGTTTATTCTCATCACGCATAACCGCGAGACTATGCGGCAGGCTTCGATTCTTTATGGCGTAACAATGAGTGCGGACGGAGTTTCCAAAGTTCTCTCGGTGAAATTGGATCAAGTGGATGAAAAAGGGGAAATAAAATAAGTATAACGTATAACGTATAGCGCATAGCGTATTAGTATTAATTCAAGTGTAAGCCTATGAACATTCGTTTCTTGTTGAAGGAAGTCAAAATTGACGAGAGGACAGAAAACTATATCAGGGAAAAAATAGAAAAACTCGGGAAATTTTTTGAGTCTTTCCACGCAGACGCTGAAATTTCGGCCGAAGCAGAAATAGATCTTGATAAAAAAGGGAAATTTCGGGTGGAAGTGATGCTCCAAACGCCCTATCAAAAATATCGGGGCGAGGACACGACCGAATCCATCGAAGGATCGGTAGACAGTGTTTATGAAAGTCTTGAATCTCAAATTGAAAGGGACAAAGACAAAATCACGACTCTTCGCCGCCGCGGCGGAAGATCTCTCAAAAAAAAGATGGTGATTGACGAGCAAGCGAGATTTTAGCATTTCCTAATCTCGGAGATTAGGAAATTTGGAGGATAGAAAAATAACGGGATTTTTGTTATAATACGGAAAGAAAAATAGGATAAAATTTTCGGAAAAACAAAATGGATTTTCGTCCTAAATTTTTAGTTTTAGCGACAATATTTTGCCTGTCTCTTTTTTGCATGGCACCAAACAATGCCTGGGCCCTTTCGCAATCCAACAGCGCGGCGGATGCGGTCTTGGGGCAAGACGATTTCACGCACGGAAATCCAAATCGGGACACGCACGGGACTTACGAAAAAAATTTGTATAATCCGGGAGCTGTTTTCGTTGCCGGAGGAAAGATGTTTGTCGCCGATCGGGCGAACAGCAGAGTGCTCATATATAACTCAATTCCAACCTCAAACAATCCTACCCCGGACGTTATTGTCGGCCAGCCGGACTTCGAAAGCAATTCAGCCAATCAAGGCACGGCAGTCGCCGCCAACACGCTTAATCAGCCCTACGGGGTTTGGTCTGACGGAACGAAACTGATTATTTCCGACACCCAAAATAGCCGGGTCCTCATCTATAACTCCATTCCAACGACGAACAATGCCAGTGCCAACATTGTCATCGGCCAGACGGATATGTCCGGCAGTTCCGCGAATCAAGGAGG
>JAQUQQ010000108.1 GCA_028716005.1 Candidatus Moraniibacteriota bacterium
GGAAACGCCATTGCCCAAGCCAAAACCCCGACCATGGACAAAATCACCCGCTATTATCCCGAGGCGCTCCTTCAAGCCTCGGGAATTTCTGTCGGCCTCCCTTGGGGCGAGATGGGAAATTCTGAAGTGGGACATTTGACATTGGGCGCCGGCCGGGTGATCTACCAAAATCTTCCGCGCATTACTCTTTCCGTGCAAGACGGGACTTTTTTCAGCAACGTTGCGCTTCTCGCCGCCATGGAAAACGTCAAAAAAAACGGGAGCGCCCTTCATCTTATGGGCCTGGCTTCGGAAGGCGGAGTGCATAGTTCTCTCGACCATCTGTATGCCCTTGTTGAGATGGCCAAAAAAAACGGGCTGGAAAAAATATTCCTTCATGTCTTCACGGACGGCCGCGATGCTCCGCCGACTTCCGGGCTGAAGGTTGTCGGAGACATTGAAACCCGGCTGGCTGAATATTCTTGCGGAAAAATTGCCTCAATTTCGGGAAGATATTTTGCCATGGACCGGAATGACAATTGGAACCGGGTGGAAAAAGCCTACAATCTCCTCGTTCTCGGCCAGGGGAAAAAAGAAAGAAACGCCCTCGAAGCCATTCAGAAATCCTATGACTCAAACGTGACTGATGAATTCATTGAACCCGTTCTTATCGATGACGGAAAAGGAGAAACGGGCACGGTCAAGGAAAAAGATTCGGTTGTGTTTTTCAATTTCCGCGAAGATCGCGCCCGTCAGCTCACCAAAGCTTTTGTCCTGCCCACTTTCGACAAATTCAAAAGAGACAAATACCTTTCCGACCTGGAATTTGTTTGCTTCACCCAGTATGAAGACAATCTTCCCGCCCGGGTTGCTTTTCCTCCCATCGCCATCAAAAATAGCCTGGGGGAAGTCGTGAGCCAAGCCGGCCTTTATCAGCTAAGGATTGCCGAAACGGAAAAATACGCTCACGTCACCTATTTTTTCAATGGCGGCCAGGAAGAACCTTTTCCCAACGAGGAGCGGATTCTTGTTCCCTCTCAATCAGTTTCCACTTATGACAAAATGCCCGAAATGAGCGCTCCGGCCATCACGGCGCAAATCATAAAAGAACTGGGCACGGGAAAATATTCCTTTGTCTTGGTAAATTTCGCCAATCCCGATATGGTCGGGCATACCGGAGACATGAAAGCGGCAATTTCCGCGGTTGAAACGGTTGATGTCTGCCTTGGAAAAATCGTTCCCCAGGTTCTGAAAATGGGCGGAAGTCTCTTTATCACGGCTGATCATGGGAATGCCGAGGAGCTGACCAACCCAAGAACGGAAGAACCCGATACGGAACATTCCGTTTTTCCCGTTCCGATCTGGTATGTTGCGCCCGACAATCAGCGCCAAAAATCTGAACCGGAAATTATGGCAGGGAAAAGCAACGTCCGGGGAATTTTGGGGGATGTCGCTCCGACTGTGCTTTCCGCGATGAATTTGAAAATCCCGCCGGAAATGACGGGACAGAATCTCTTGGAAATATTGAAGTAATATTATTTCTTAAATGATATTTTTTGAATAAGTTTACACAAACCGCGTAATTGTGAAGATGATAAGAACGCCCAAAATCGTAAGCCCTATCAACTGATAGGAGCTTTTTTTACTGTGGGCTTGCGGCAAAATGTCACTTGCCCCGATATAGAGCAAAAAACCGGCAAAAAATCCGAGATACAAGACCATGTATTTTTCCGTAATCTGAAAAACCAGTGCCGCAAGCACCCCAAGGATAGGCGCCAACGCGTCAAAAAACAAAAAGGTTTTTGCTTTTTCAGTGCTGTTTTTGTTCGATAGCATCAAGGTGACGGTATTCATTCCATCGGTGAAGTCATGCGATATGACCGCCATGGCGACAAGTATTCCCACGGCCGGATTCACCTGGAAACCCAGTCCGATACCGAAGCCGTCCAGAAAACTATGTCCAATAAGAGCCAAAGCGGAGAGAACCCCGACTTGAGGATGAACATGTTCGGCATAATCGTTCTCATGGGCGTGATGAATAAGAATTGTTTTTTCCAAAACATGGAAAATGAAAAATCCGGAAACGATCGCCACCATTATTCCCGTTGAGTCCAGATTATATTTTCTTATTTGATCAATGATCTCGGGCAGAATGTCAAAACACACCACTCCCAATAGCACTCCAGCCACAAAACCCATGATGAGATGCATCCTGCTTTTCAGTTTTATGGCAAGCAAGCCCCCAACAAATGTCGAAATGAAAGCCGCAATGGCGAGAAAAATTGGCTGTGTCATATATTTAGAAAATCCTATCAATCATTTCCATTTCATCTTCTCTTTCCGGATGGCAGGCAATTTCTATTTTTCCGTTTGGAATCTTTCGCAAAAAATTCCGCTTATTTCCAACCCAGTCCAGGCTCGTGAAATAATCGGATGAAGAAATATCCGAACGAAAAAATTTCTTTCTGTTGATCCAGCGCATAATTTTCAGGATCAAATAGACGCTGTTCTTTTCTCCGGCGAATCCTTTTTTTCCGAAACGAATGAAAGGAATTTTATAATGATTTGCCAGCCCAAGGGCTATGGAGAAATAGGGCGGGAAATAATGAACATGCTCATGCGAGCTTATCCCATCCGGCGTCCGACCGAAAACTCTTCGGAATTTTTCGATCTGCTCTTTCCATTCCCGCTTGACGGAAGCTGTCCCGCTTCTGGGATGTTCCGGAACAGGCCAATCGCCCCAAAGATAATTGACGAGAAAAACAATTCCTTGCCGAAATGTGTTGTCGCGCAAAATATTTCTTCTTCTTTTTT
>JAQUQQ010000109.1 GCA_028716005.1 Candidatus Moraniibacteriota bacterium
AAAAGAAAGAGCGGAAACGGCCAAAAAAGCCATGAACTATTCTATTATTGGAGTAATCGTGGGCCTGTCGGGGTATGTTGTTATCAATGCTATCAATAGCTGGCTGGGTGGCTCTTCAACTTTTTAGACATAACGCGGGCGATGCTTGTCTTTCGAATTCTTTCACGCGCGAGCTTTCCGCTTCGCGCTTTTTTGAAGCTTGATTATATCGGAAGCGGGAGTTATTATAAAAAGTGCTTTAGAAACAGCAGATTTACCCCGCACCATTTTGGGTGAGTGGCGAAATTGGCAAACGCACTAGCCTTAGGAGCTAGCGGGGCAACCCTTGGAGGTTCGAGTCCTCTCTCACCCAATATCAAATAATAATAGTTTAAGGCAAACAAGGTTCTGCAGGCTTTGTTTGTAGGGGTTTCCCCCTTCGGGGGATCACCCGCAGGGTGACAACTCCCTCCCTGCCCACGGGATATTTCAAATGGAGGTTTTTATCCGCCGAAGCTTTAGCGTAGGTGGGCAAGTCCTCTCCCCGGCACAATGAAAATAATTTTTCAAAATAAAGATTTTGTTATCGTCGACAAGCCGGCCGGGCTGGCTGTTCATTCCGGCGTGGGAATCAAAGAAAAAACCCTGGTTGATTTTTTGGTCGATAAATTTCCGGAAATAAAAAATGTCGGTGATGATCCAAAAACCCGGCCGGGAATTGTCCACCGTCTCGACAAAGAAACTTCGGGAGTCATGGTCGTCGCGAGGAACCAAAAAACTTTCGAATACCTCAAAAATTTGTTCAAGAATCGGAAAATCGAAAAAAAATATCTGGCGCTGGTCCATGGAAAATTAAAGGATAGAGAAGGAAAAATCGAGGGCGAAATGGGCCGGTCGAAAAGAGACTTTCGAAAGCAGTCTCTTGTCAGGGGAAAAATAAATGTGAGGAAAGAAAGATATTCGCTGACATATTATAAGATTATAAAGGAGATGAAAGATTATTCTCTTCTTGAAGTTTTCCCGAAAACCGGCCGGACGCACCAAATCCGGGTCCATCTTCATTCCATCGGCCATCCGATTGTGGGAGACAAAAAATATTCTTTCAAAGAGCACAAAAAAAAGGATTTTCCCAGGATGTTTCTTCATGCCAGTGAAATTTCTTTTGTCGGACCGGAGAGAGAGAAAGAAAAGTTCTTTTCTCCCCTTCCTCGCGAGTTTAGCGTTGGGGGTTGACTTATAGCTTCCAGGATTATATGCTAAACTAAGCTTGGGAGTGGGTTTTTTTTATTTTAGTTTGTTTAATTCGTGATTTTTCGATTATTATGAAGAAGGTGATGGAATACAACCAAAAAGTGCGATCTTCGAAAAAAATGCCGGAACTGCGATCCGGAGATATCGTGAAAGTGCACAGAAAAGTTAAAGAGGGAGAAAAAGAAAGGACCCAGATTTTTGAAGGAATCATTATCTCCATAAAAGGAAAACAAAGCTCTTCTCCGATGATAACGGTGAGAAAAGTCTCTTTCGGAGTGGGAGTGGAGATCACTGTGCCGGTTTTTTCGCCGCTGGTGGAAAAAATTGAAGTGGTCAAAAAAGCCAAAACAAGGCAGTCGAAACTCTATTATCTCCGGCGCAAGGATTTCAAGCTCTCAAAGCTCAAAATGAAAGAGTTGGACAAGTTTGTGGCTGAACCTGCCCGCATTGCTTCGCAAAGCGATGCAGGCGGGGATGAGGAAGCGAAAGTCGAAGCGGCGCCTGAGGAAGAAGTTGAAAAATCAGATAAAGGCGAAGAAAAGGCCGTGAAAGAAGAAGACGCGAAAAAGAAAGAAGAGAAAAAAGATTAGAGCCTTTTTATATCCTGCCGCAGTGCTGGAACTGGTAGACAGGCCAGCTTGAGGGGCTGGTGTCCATTAGGACGTAAGAGTTCAAATCTCTTCTGCGGCACCTGTGGCAATGGGCGCATAGCTCAACTGGCTAGAGCGTCTGTCTTACAAACAGAAGGTTCCTGGTTCGAGTCCAGGTGCGCCCAAAAATATAATGCCGGGCTAGCTCAGTGGTAGAGCAGAAGACTGAAAATCTTTGTGTGCCCAGTTCGATTCTGGGGCCCGGCACAAAAAAATTAGTATTTTGTATTTAGTATCGAGTATTATGTATTTGATCGTTTTTTTAAGTTTAATCGGCTGGATAGACGGACCGAAAGAAAAGCTTATATAAATGCGGGTGTAGCACAGTGGTTAGTGCGCTAGCTTGCCAAGCTAGAAACGGCGGTTCGATTCCGCTCACCCGCTCACGAAACAAAAAAAATCTCTCTAATAATTTTTTGAATATTAGAATTAGATTGACAATAAAATATTTATGCGCTATACTGTCATAGTGCCAATATAAAAGAAGGCGCGCGGAATGAGCAAAAAACTACTTTTCAACGAAGTTGTTTTTTATTTTTTAAAATTAACAAAAAAACACAAGAATATGTCAAAATTCGAACTTCTGAAACAATTGGAATACCTCATTGCTTTTCAGGCGAACTGTCTTTCCAGTGGAGACTGGGAGAGTTTTGACAAAACGGAAAACGAGATAAAAAAGGTTGAAGAAAAAATTATAAATTGGGATAAAAATATCGCCAAAACAGCGTGAAACATAGGCAAAATCGCGTGAAACAATGAGCCTTGGGGGCACTTGACTTTTTGAGTTTTGAGTGCTATACTAGTCCGTTAAGTCCTGAAAAGGGCTTTTTATTATGAAAATAGTAAAAAGCTTGAGTAAGGGCTTGATATTAACAATTGATTTTATGCTATG
>JAQUQQ010000110.1 GCA_028716005.1 Candidatus Moraniibacteriota bacterium
TTATAACCCCAACATTGAGGAAGTTCTATACAAACTTTCCCAGTCAGCCGCCGATGATTACGATTTTATTGGAAAATACTCCGCCGAATGGTTAAAAGCGAACAAATCTCTGCGCGTTTCGAAACTGTCAAAACTTCATCCGGCTATTCAAAAAGAAGTTCTTCGTCTCGCGATTGAAAAATACAGTCCCAATTTGCGTGAGATCGAATCGGGACACATTGATGAAATTTTGAAAATAATTAATAGTGGCAAAAACAAGCGACAGAGAATGAAACTGAAAGGGTTGAAGATTGAGAGAAAAGGTGATAGATTGAATATAATGAAAAACGAAAATCTAAAAGGTAAAAGCAACAGCTAAAAGCTAAAAGCTTTTACATTTTAATTGTTGTTTTTAGTTTTTCACTTTTAGATTTTAGCTTATTAGAAATCATGAGAAATTTCATAAAAAACATACTGATCATCCTGCTCGTCTTTTTCGTCATCTCCGGGATCGTGATGGTCTACAACACCCCCGTCCAGAAGGTGCAAAACATCACTCTGAATGAGCTGGCCAACCAGATCAACGACCAAAAAGTGAAAGACATCCAGGTGGAAGGTGAAAAATTGAACATCACCCTCACGGACAATACCAAAGAAAGTTCGCGAAAAGAAACCGAGTCTTCACTTTCTGAATCGCTCAAAAACTATGGCGTCGATCCGGAAAAGCTGCGCTCTGTCAGTGTCGATATCAAAGACACGGCCACAGCCGCTTTCTGGGTGAATACCATCATTCCTTTTCTTCTTCCCTTCATAATCATCGGGGTATTTCTTTGGTTTATGATGCGCTCGGCTCAACGCGGAAACAATCAAGCCATGTCTTTTGGCATGTCTCGGGCCCGGCTCACCCAGCCGCAAAAAAACGGCAAGAAAAAAATCACTTTCGCTGACGTGGCCGGCGCGGAAGAAGCCAAAGAAGAGCTCAAGGAAATTGTCGAATTTTTGAAACATCCGAAAAAATTTCTGGACCTCGGCGCGCGGATCCCAAAAGGAGTCCTTCTTCTCGGCTCTCCGGGAACGGGAAAAACTCTCATCGCCAAAGCCGTCGCCGGCGAAGCCAATGTGCCTTTCTTCAGCATCTCCGGATCGGAATTCGTGGAAATGTTCGTGGGAGTGGGAGCAAGCCGCGTGCGTGACCTTTTCAAAACGGCCAAAAAAAACGCCCCGGCAATTGTCTTCATTGATGAAATCGACGCTGTCGGGCGCCATCGCGGAGCGGGCCTTGGCGGGGGACATGATGAGCGCGAACAGACTCTCAACCAAATTTTGGTCGAGATGGACGGATTTGAAACCAATACCAACGTCATCGTCGTCGCCGCCACCAACCGCCCGGATGTTCTTGATCCGGCCCTTCTTCGCCCGGGAAGATTCGACCGGCGAGTTGTTATGGACCTGCCTGACATCAAAGAGCGCGAGGCTATCCTCAAAATTCACGCCAAAAACAAACCTCTTGAAAAAGATGTTGATATGAGACAAATTGCCTCCCGAACTCCGGGCTTTTCCGGAGCGGATATTTCGAATCTTGTGAATGAAGCGGCTATTCTCGCCGCCCGCAAAGGAAAAAAGCAAATCGGTCCGGATGAAATGCGAATTTCAATTGAAAAGGTGATTCTCGGCCCGGAGCGGAAAAGCAAAATTTTGAACGTGAAAGAAAAAGAGATCACCGCCTACCACGAAGCCGGACACGCCCTCATCGGAACCAGCCTTCCCAACGCCGATCCGGTCCAGAAAGTTTCCGTCATTTCCCGGGGACAAGCCGCCGGCTATACTTTGGCCGCGCCGCAAGAGGACAAGAGACTCTACTCCCGCGCCTACTTCATCGACGAATTGGCGGTTCTCCTTGGCGGATACGTGAGCGAGAAAATCATTTTCGGCGATGTGACCACCGGAGCTTCGAACGATCTCGAACGGGCGACTGACATAGCCCGAAAACTCGTCACAAGATATGGCATGAGCGCCCTCGGCCCGCGGACCTTCGGCCACAAAGAGGAGCTCGTCTTTCTCGGGAAAGAAATCAGTGAGGAAAAAAACTATTCTGAATCGACGGCGACAAAAATTGATGCGGAAGTATCAAAATTCATCGAAGACGCTTTCAAAACAGCCGAGAGAATAATCGGCGAGAAAAAAGAAACCCTTGAACGAATCGCCAAAACACTTCTTGAAAAAGAAACTATCGAACAGGAAGAGTTCAACGAGCTTGTTGAAAACACGAATGAGACGAACGCAGACACGAATACTAACAAAACAAAAGATGAACGAAGTGAATGAGCCCACAAAAAAAGACATTCCCTATATTGAAATCCTGAAAGAAGCCGGGAGAATTGTCTGGCAAAATCGCTTTCTTCTTTGGTTTGGCGTTCTTTTGGCGCTTGGTTCGCCGGGAAGTTTCAATATCGGAAACAATGAGGACTGGAACGGAAAAGGCGACGCGGCCAAAAATTTCATGGAAACGCACTGGCAATTGGTCATTGTTATCGGTCTCTTGCTGTTCGCCATCGGTATAGCCCTTTTTCTCGTTTCTCTCGTCGGAAAAGCGGGGCTTGTCCGGTCAGTGAATCTCATCACCCAAAACAAAAAAACGAATTTTCGTGAAGGATGGAGAACGGGGAAAAAATATCTGTGGAATTTGTTCAAGCTCTTCCTTCTTTTCTTTTTCGCGACAATCGTCATTGTTTTGGTTCTGGCTATCCCGGTGATATTTTTAGCCGTCAAAGGCTCGTGGG
>JAQUQQ010000111.1 GCA_028716005.1 Candidatus Moraniibacteriota bacterium
GATTTGATCTATTATTTTATTAACGAGTTTGCGAGTTAACGAGCTAATCAAACTCGCGAAACCCGTTAACCCGTTAATAAAAAATTTGTCAATTACTTGGCGTTGTCGCGTTGCACCCTTCACTCCACGCCCCGCTTTCATAATATTGGACTTTGCAGCTTTTCATCACTGAATTGCAACAGATCCTGTTTACGGTTCCGCTGGTCAGAGAAAAATACCATGCTGACTTGTCTAGGCAATTCCCCGTCACTCCGCTGGGACAGTTTGAATTATTCGCAGTGCTATTGCCGAAACTATACGAGGATAAATCTCCCGTTGTTTGCGGCCAATCGCCGTAATTATTCCCGATACTGCAAATATCCGATCCGGAAGCAGGCGGCCTCACGCCACCCCCGTTTCCCCAGCAACTCACCATCGAGGGAATCACGCTCGAAAGCTGTCCAAGGGCTTTGGCAGACTGCCCTTTCGCCTTGATGCTTTGCATCGAAACCAAAACCACCGCGGCCAGAATCGCCACAATCCCAATCGCGACCATAATTTCGATCAATGAAAAACCTTTTTTTCTTTTTGTTGGTATGTGTTCCATATTTTGTGTCACATGAAAAGTAATTCTCCCACCTTCCCCCCGCTGCTCGCGAGCGGCGGGGGTTGTTGAGAAAATATATTTTGTCAAACCAAAATTCTCTAGCTTCAATGGATCTCGCTGAGGTTCGACCTTAGCGAAGCACTACTAAAGCCCAGCTCCTGAACAGGCGGTAGTCCCACCAAAATCACATTGAAATGTTCCAGCTCCACAAACTACTTGTATTCTGCTACCTGTTGTATTTGTGGTATAAGTGCACCCCGAAGTTGAGCCTGCGTTCAAAGCTGGATAGTCTGGCGCACCCGTGCAACTTGCTCCGCCACCGTTAGCTGTTGGAGCGGTAATGGTAGCTGCTCTCATCTGGCAATCAGCCAAAAACGGCATAATGCTCTTCACGCTCTGCAACGCAGCCGAAAGTCTTGCCCTATCTCTTGAGCTCGCCAAGCTCACCAGCACGACCGCTGCGAGAATCCCAATGATCGCAATCACAACCAGAAGTTCGACGAGAGTAAAACCTTTTTTGTTTGTTTTCATTTTTTCACCTGCTTTCTAGACTAGTTTATTAATTTTCAATTTATCAATGATCAATTTTCAATAAATTTCCAATGAATTAATTTTCAATTATTTTTCTTTCAATAAGGTATTGGTTATTTTCTGGAATATCAGGGACAATTCGTGTGCTTCTTGCCACAATTTTCTTGTGGCTACTTTTTTCTCAGGCGCGCAAGTCGCCAACATCCTCAGCCAGTGCTTCGTTTCTTGTGTCTCTTTTTTGCAGATAAATATCTTGTTTTTGAAATCCTTTCTGGAGCTGGCATTATTCGCTTCACAATAATTCGCGCCTATACTTGTTGATGATCTTACTGTCTGGCTTATAGTCGGTCTTGTGATTGCATCTTGTCTGATATCTTTGCATAATTCTATCACACTTTCCCCAAACTTTGCAGTCCTTTCTTCCAGATCATAGCCAGTTGAAAATTTTGACATTGATCATTATTTGAAAATTGTAAATTGAACATTGAAAATTATTTATTTGATGCCTTGAGCAATGTTGTATATCGGAATGATGATTGAGAAAACCAGCACTCCGACGCCAGCTCCCAGAATGACAATCAGGACCGGCTCGAGAATCGAAGAAAGATTGGAGACAATCTGGTCGGCTTCGCGGGTATAGAATTTCGACATCGTTTCTAGAGTCGAGTCCAGTTTTCCGGTGTCTTCGCCGACTTTTATCATTTGGACCATCATTGGCGGAAAATTCGACCTTCCCGAAAGTGTTTCGCTGATGGATCCTCCCGATTTCACGCTTTCGGCCGCTTCAAGAATATCGGCTTCGTATTGCGAACTGCCAATCACTTTTCCTGTTATCTGAAGAGCGCTGACAATAGGAAGCCCCGACCGGACCAGCGTGCTCAAATTTTCGGCAAAACGCGAAAGATACACAAAACGAAGAACTCTGCTGATGAGCGGAATTTTCAGCTTCACCACATCAAACTCTTTTTTCCCGTCTTCGGTTCGGAGATAATAAACGACGCCGACAGCCGCGGCAATGATTGCGAGAAGAATCGCCCACCACCATTTTTGCATGAAGTCCCCGCTCCAGATGAGAATTTTGGTCGTGATGGGAAGCTGGGCATGAGTTTCTTTGAGCATAGTCATCAGTTTTGGGATGACAAAAGTGATCATGACAAAAGCCACAGCAAAAAAAGCGGTGAGGATGAAAGCCGGATAATAGAGCACTCCCCGAATTTTTTGGGTAAGAATATAGTTTTTTTCGATGTTGTTGGCAAGGTCTTCAAGCGTTTTCTGGAGATTTCCCGAAACTTCGCCGGACTGGACCATATTCACAAAAAGTTCCGAAAATACTTTGGGGTGTCTTTTGAGGCATTCGGAAAGAGACTTTCCCTCATCGACGTCCGAAAGAACCTGTGAAAGGATATTCGCAAAATAGGGATTGGGTGTTTGGCTGGCGATGCTTTTGAAGGAGGTCGTGAGGGGAACTTTCGCTTCAATCATCACAGCCAGTTGTCTCGTGAAAATGACGAATTCTTTTCCTGAAATACCTTCCCAAAGCCGGGAAAGGCCGGACAAAATTCCCGATTCCTGAACCGGCTCCATGGAAACAACAACCAGATTGTGTTGCTGGAGAACCGTCG
>JAQUQQ010000112.1 GCA_028716005.1 Candidatus Moraniibacteriota bacterium
AAGGACTGAATATTTTCAAAGTAGTGACATATTATATTTTTGAAACCAAAACAAAAAGGATAATATTATCCCGCGAGCATATTGATTATAAATGGCTCGAATATAAAAAAGCGTACGAGCTTTTGACTTACAAACAGACGAAAAAAGTGCTGGAAAAAGCGAATAAATTTTTGACGGATAAAAAATGATTGAATTTCTCGGAATCACGGCGGGGTTTTTGAACACTCTCCGGCTGGTTCCTCAAGTTTGGAAAAGCTGGACAACGAAAGAAACGGGAGATCTTTCCGGGTATTTTTTGCTGATTCTTTTTCTTCAATCCGTGTGTCTCATTTCCTACGGTTGGCTAAAGCCGGACAATTATATCGTCTATATGAACGTGAGCCCGCTTCTTTGCTCGGTTGTTTTGGCGAAGCTGAAATTGAAATACGGCTAAACTTTATCCCCCTTCGCAGAAAACCACGGGCGTAAATTTTTCGAATAAATTCTTCTTTTTTCGGCTTCGGGGGATTACGCTCCCTTGAAAAAATAACAGATATTCCGTGTGTAAGATGGGGAGCTTCATTTTTTCTTCAATCCGTGCTATAATGTGAATAAATTTAGCGGTCCGATCGCAGACAAATGGGGGAGTGGACGGGCCGCAAACTTGCTATGTCCATCCGACGAAAAATCTGGATAAAATTTTTTCTTGTCGTCTTGCTTTTTGCGGTGGCGGCGATGATCGCGTCACCGAAACCCGTTTCCAAACCGGCCTGGCTCGGAAATTTTTTGGCGAAGATGAAAATAAATTTGGGCCTCGATCTTCAGGGCGGGATACATCTCATCTATAAGGTCGATACGAGCGGCGTGGAATCGGGAAAAGTCGGGGAAGCGCTCACCGGCCTTCAGGACGTGATTGAAAGGCGCGTGAACGCTTTTGGCGTGGCGGAACCTCTGATTGAAACTTCAAAATCGGGCGGAGAGCAAAGACTGATCGTGGAACTCGCCGGCGTGAAGGACATTGAAAAAGCGAAAGAAATGATCAAGGAAACGCCTTTTCTCGAATTCAAAAAGATGGAGGCGCCCCCCGAACAGCCGCCGCAGGAGCTTTCCGCCGAAGACCAAAAATACAACGCGGACCAAAAAGCAAAGGCTGAAGAACTTTTGAAGCAAATTCAAAATGGAGCTGATTTTTCGGAGCTCGCGAAAGCCAATTCAGAAGACCCGGGAACAAAAGACCAGGGAGGGGATCTGGGATTTGTGAAAAAGGGTGATTTAGTCCCGGAATTTGACAAAGTTTTGTTTGACAGCAATCTTCAGCCGGGGCAAGTTTATCCCCAAGTTGTCGAAACGCAATTTGGATATCATATCATAAAATTGCTGGAAACTCGTGGCGAAGGTGACAATCTTGAAGCACACGCCCAGCATATTCTTTTAGCCATAAAGACTCCGCCGCCCGTTCAGCAACAGCCGACTTTCGTTGACACGGGCCTTACGGGAAAAAATCTGAAAAGCGCCGACGTCCAGTTTATGTCACAAACCGGAAAACCGGAAGTGGGGATCGAATTTGACAGCGAAGGAACGAAACTTTTCGCCCAGCTCACGAAAGACAACATCGGAAAGCAAATCGCCATCTTCCTTGACGGGCAGGTCATCAGCGCGCCGACGGTGCAAGCGGAAATCAGCGACGGAAAAGCGGTGATCACTGGAAATTTCACGCTCGATGAAAGCAAAAAATTGGCCCAAAGGCTCAATGAAGGCGCTCTTCCGCTTCCTATCACGCTCATCGGCCAGCAGAGCGTCGAAGCTTCGCTGGGGCAAGCATCTCTCACAAAGAGTCTCAAAGCCGGCGCGATTGGAATCATTCTCGTCATGATTTTCATGATTTTCTATTACCGTTTCCTTGGCCTTGTCGCTTCAGTGGCTTTGGTTTTGTATACCTCTCTCATGGTGGCGCTTTTCAAAATGTCGACCGGGACGCCTTGGTCAATCACTTTGACGCTGGCCGGAATTGCCGGGTTTATACTTTCAGTCGGTATGGCGGTGGACGCGAATATTTTGATATTTGAGCGGACAAAAGAGGAAATCCGAAAGGGCCGCAGCCTCAAAGGCGCCATTGATGAAGGTTTCCACCGGGCTTGGCCGAGCATCCGGGACAGCAATATTTCGACAATGATCACTTCGCTCATACTGATTTGGTTCGGGACAGGATTCGTGAAAGGCTTCGCGGTGACGCTCCTTTTGGGCGTTTTGGTTTCGATGTTCACGGCGATTGTTTTGGTTCGGACAATTCTCACGGCGATTGTCGGGGATTGGGCGGAGGGGAGGAAAAGCTGGGTTATTGCTGATAAGGGGAAGCAAGAAAATAAAGAGACAGATAACTGATCATTTTTTTGAGAGATAAATTTTGAATTTCTAATTTTGAATTTTGAAATAATGTCTTAATGACCTAATGTTTCAAAATTATATCATTCAAAATTGACTCGAAATTCAAAATTCGAAATTAATTTATGTATAACATTCTCGGCAAGCGCAAATATTTCTATGTTTTCTCGGGCACTCTGATGCTTCTCTCGATCATCAGTCTTTCGACGTGGGGACTCCGATACGGGCTTGATTTCACCGGAGGGACGCTCGCGGAATTTTCAATTTCCAATTCTCAATTTTCAAAAGACGAGATCAAAAGTGTGTTGGGAGAAGCGGGTATCAATG
>JAQUQQ010000113.1 GCA_028716005.1 Candidatus Moraniibacteriota bacterium
TAGAAATCGATTTGAATAATCGCTACTTCCCTGCATTCGTTTTTCCCGAAGGACACAATGCCGATTCTTTTCTCAAGCTTGAAGTTTACCGCGGACTGGCGCGCGACAGCAATATTTCCGCGGACGGACTGGATGAAAAAACTTTTATCGAAGCAGTGGAAAAACAGGCCGGCGCCAAAGATTTGGAACGGCTAAAATACGAAATGGGCATTATTTCCCAAAAAGGATATTCCGCATATTTTTTAATCGTTGCCGATTTCGTCAATTGGTCAAAAATGCAAGGAATAATTTCCACCACCAGAGGTTCGGCCGCCGGCAGCTTCGCATCCTATTGCCTAGGCATTACGACGATCAATCCGCTAAAATACAATTTGCCCTTTGAAAGATTTTTAAATCCTTTCCGTCCGTCCCCTCCCGATATCGATATGGACTTTGCGGATAACAGGCGCGACGAAGTCATTGCATATGTCACGGAAAAATACGGCAAAGATCATGTAGCGCAGATCGTGACTTTCGGCACAATGGCGGCCCGCGGCTCGGTGCGCGACGTGGCCCGCGCTCTGGGATTTCCTTACGCCAAAGGAGACACGCTGGCCAAACTGATCCCGATGGGCAGCCAGGGATTTCCCATGACAATCGCGAACGCAAAAAAGATAACGCCGGAACTGGAAGCGCTTTATAATAATGATCCGGATACGAAAAAAATACTCGACTTCGCCGAAAAGCTCGAAGGCAGCCCCAGGCACGCTTCGGTGCACGCGGCCGGCATTGTCATCTCGCCGAAAAAACTTACCTGCTATTCCCCGCTCCAGCGCGAGGCCAAGGGAGGCAGGGTGATCACCCAGCTCGAAATGGGATCGATTGAAAAAGTAGGCCTGGTAAAAATGGACTTTCTCGGAATCAGAAACCTTTCGATACTCGGTAATGCTGTAAAAATTATTGAAAAAACAAAAAATACCAAAATTGATATTGGCAACCTTCCTCTTGACGACAAAAAAACTTTCGATCTCCTCGCAAGCGGAAAAACGATGGGACTCTTCCAGCTCGGCGGCGCCGGAATGACCAAGTATCTTAAGGAATTAAAGCCGACCACTATTTTCGATATCATGGCGATGGTCGCCTTATTCCGCCCGGGTCCGATGAACTCGATCCCGGAATTTATCCAAAGAAAACACAACCCGGCGCTGATAAAATATCTGGATCCGCGGATGAAAGACATCCTTAATATGAGCTACGGAATAATCACCTACCAGGACGATGTTCTTTTGATCGCGATCGAACTCGCCGGCTACACCTGGGAAGAAGCGGACAAATTGCGCAAGGCGATGGGTAAAAAGATCGTCGAGGAAATGGCGCACCAGAAAATAAAATTCATCGACGGGGCTATTGCCAAAGGGATGACCAAAGAAAAAGCCCAAGAATTATTCAAGCTGATCGAACCATTCGCCGCTTACGGGTTCAACAAAGCCCATGCCGCGAGCTACGCGCATGTCGCTTACCAGACAGCGTATCTCAAAGCAAACTTTCCCGCGGAATATATGGCCGCTCTTATGACCGCGGAATCCGGCGACAACGAAACGATCGCTGACGCAGTAGTGGAATGCAAAAATATGGGCATTGAAGTACTGGCGCCCGATATCAATGAAAGCTTGAAAACCTTCACTTACATTAACGATAAAACCATCCGCTTCGGACTTCTCGCGATCAAGAATGTCGGCGAAAAATTCGTCGAAAACTTGGTCAAAGAAAGAAAGGCTAAGGGAAAGTTCAAAAGCATTGAGGATTTTGTCGAACGCACGCCGGCGGAAGACCTTAACAAAAAAAGCATGGAAAGCCTTATCAAGGCCGGTGCGCTCGACCAGTTCGGCGAAAGAAAAATGCTGCTCGATAACCTCGAGCAGATTATGACGCATGCCCGCGAAGTGCAAAAAGCCAAAAATTCCGGCCAAGTAAGCTTGTTCGGAGAAATTGCCGCAGTTTCGCTCCCGGCGCTCCGAATGAAGGCCACCGCTCCCGCCACCAAAAAAGAAAAATTGGCCTGGGAAAAAGAACTGATGGGACTTTATATCAGCGAGCATCCCTTGGGCGAATACCAAAAATACTTCAACGGAGGCTCTTTTACTCCGATAAAAAATATCAATGCCGAATATGCAAATCGGGAAATAAAGATCGGCGGCATAATAACCAAAGTTCGCCAAATCACCACCAAAACCGGAAAACCTATGGCTTTCGCGGCGATCGAAGATATGGATGGAAAAATGGAAGCCGTGGTATTCCCGAAAATTTATGAAAAAAAACCGGATCTCTGGCAGGCCGATAAAATTTTAAAAATATCCGGCAAGGTGCAAGTTAGGGACAATGCTTTTACCTTGCTCGCAAACGAAGCCAAAGAAATTAACGCCATTGATATTGCCAGCGCAGATTTAAACTCTAATAATGACCCTGCTCCGAATACCGATTCGAAGATTCAGGTTCGAGGACCTGAACCAACAAAAATACGAAAGCCTGAACCGGCAAAAGGAGAAAATCAGGGAACAAAAAAAGAAATACATTTGCGTTTGACTGGCGTAAAAAATAAGAATGAAGAAATTGTCCTCTTGAAAAAAATAAAGGATCTCTT
>JAQUQQ010000114.1 GCA_028716005.1 Candidatus Moraniibacteriota bacterium
GACGAAATCCCGCATATATCAGGCGGGTATTATTATCTGAAAACCGGACGCTATTTCATCAATCCCGAACATCCGCCGCTTGTGAAGGATATCGCGGGGTTGGGAGAAATCATCGTTCATCCAAAGCTGCCCGACATCACAAACCAGACGGAATTGCCCGCCGATTTTCATCGCGCCGAATATCCCTTCATTGGCGCGGAATTTCCAAAAGCTCTCGAGTGGCAGAATAATCAAGACCATTTCGGAACGATGTTTCTTTTCCAGCCCCCAAACAATCCGGATAAAATCGCTTTTTTCGCGCGCCTCGCCGTGATTTTCGCGAACACTCTTTTTCTTTTTCTGCTTTTTGTGCTTCTCAAGAAAATATGGAGCGAGAGGGCGGCGCTTCTTGGCCTTTTTTTCTTTGCCGTTTCCCAATTCTCGATCGCCCACGGATCGTTCGTTGTCATTGATTTCATGTCGGCCATCCTCACCGGAATTGCCATAATCTCTTTCGCGCTCTATCTCAAAACATTCGCGGAAGAGGGGAAAACGGCCAAATACTTCCTTCTCACCTCCGTTTTTTTCGCCCTGGCGCTGCTTTCGAAGTTTTCTTCGGTTGTTCTTCTCCCCGCCGCTTTTTTGGGCGGATTAGCCTACGTGTTTTTTATTCGAGGTGAGACCTCGAACAGAGCTTTATGCAAGACAAAAATAATCGCAAAGTATCTTTTCGCTTTTGCGGCGATTGTGATTGTGGCGCTGTTTCTTGTTTCCTTGTTTTATGTTTTTCACACCTACAAGATGGAGGATTCTGTCCTTATCCAAAAACTTCACGAAAATTATCCCGAAGAACAGTTTCCGGCTGTTGGCCACAAGATTCTCGAGGCAATGGTATGGAGCAATTCACTCACCAAGGGACTGGCCGCCTATATCAACGGAGTTTTCATGGTGATGAGCCGGATGATTGTTTCGGCGCAGAGCACCTATTTCCTGGGCCATGTCTATGGCAATGAAGGAGCCGGCATTTGGTATTTTCCGATTCTATATCTTGCGAAATTATCTCCTGGGTTGCATCTTTTCTCAATTCTTTCGCTCACCCTGATATTTTTCAGCCTATTCAAAAGGAAAGGCCCGAAAATAAAAAAAAGATTGGCGAAATTCTTTTCTAATCCGTTGTCGCTTCTTCTCTGGGTTTTTATTTTCTGCTATATGGCGGTGACGCTCCGTTCGACTTTCCAGATCGGCCTTCGCCACATTATGCCGGTGATTTTGGCGGCGGCAATCCTCACCGGCAGGGGCGCGGACCTATTTTGGGAACGGAAATTTTTCCGGAGCGCGAGATTGAAACATTTGTTTCTGGTTGTCTCGACCTTGATGGTTTTTTCCGTCTTTTGCTCTTTTCCGTATTATCTCGAGTATTATAATTTTCTGGCCGGCGGGACGGACAAGGGATATAAAGTCGCGACCGATTCCAACTATGACTGGGGCGGATCGGACGTCCGGCGGCTGGGGAAGTGGATGCGGGACAACAACGTTTCTGAAATTTATACCCAAATTTTCGCCGATGTTCCACTCAAATATTATCTTGGCGAGAAACAAAAGTTCTATAATCTTCAAGATACGGGAATACTTCCTCCTTCTGGCTCATACATCGCCGTTTCGGTGATGGAATATATGAACAACGTCTATTCTGCCGACATCTCACCCGAGAGGAAATACACAATTCTTCAGAATAATCTTGTTGCCAGAGTCGGCAAAACAATCTTCGTCTATAGGGTGCCATAAAAGAAAGAATATAATTTCAAAATATAGCCGCATATCTCTTATATAAAAAACATTGTTTACCATATAATTTACAAATGTTCTAATTCATCGAAGAATTGTAATATTTGTAAATATATCAATATATATTGGTAGGGTGAATTTTTAAGCAATGGCACGACATCATCAAAAACTTTCACGATCGGAAGTCGAAAAAATTTTCTACCTGCTATGTTTAGCGGTTTCAAAAGCGGATGATATTGGAAATGCGGCAAAATTTTTGCGGGATTTACTTTCTTATCAAGAGTCCGAAATGATTGCAAAGCGCCTGAAAATAGCCGAATTTCTACTTGAGGGGAAAACATATCTCGAGATTCGGGAAGCATTGAAAGTTAGCTCCGGCACTATTGCCAGAATTCATGAATGGCTGAAAATGTCTGGAGAGGGATATCGTTGGGCGATTCAGAATACCAAAGAAGAAATGAAAAAGATCAGAGAAGAAATTCCAACTAAAAAAGATTGCAGTGAATGGAATGTAGTAAAAAAACGCTACCCGATGTATTTTTGGCCGCAACTCTTGCTTGAGGAGTTAATACAAAATTCAAACAAGCGGCAAAGACAGCACATAAATACCGTCATGAAAGAACTGGAAAAATCAAGAAGAAAAACTCCGCTCTTCAATAGGATTGCCAGAATAATGAGTAGCAGGAAACAGTTGAGACGCTATTAAAAGATTTACAAACTCTCAATTACATCGAAGAATTGGATAGTTTGCAAAATATAAAGAAATAAAGAGGGTGTGGATA
>JAQUQQ010000115.1 GCA_028716005.1 Candidatus Moraniibacteriota bacterium
ATTTCGAAAGCTCTGACTATTCCGATAATATTTTTTCTCTCTTCTAATCTTCCCACGAATAGTAAGTATCTTGTATTTAGTATCTGGTATTTAGTATTTTTGATTTGAGATTTGGAATTTTGTTGGAAATTGGGATTTGGAAATTGGAAATTATACTCGCTGTAGCCCTCGTATATTACTTTTATTTTTTTCTCATCAACATTATATTTTGATATCAAGTCTGATTTCGTATTCTCACTCACCGCGATTATGGTTTTCGCCCACCGGCACGAATTTTTGATCACGAATCGCATATAAAATCTCTGCCAAAAAGAATAGGCTTTCGGACAGAATTCATATTCAAGCCCGTGAATTGTGACAACAGTATTTTTTGGCCCGCCTGCATCGCTATGCATTTTAATCGCTTCTTCGCTTAACAAATATAGATGTGAAAATGCCCAGATTAAAATTTTTTGAAGTCGCGAAGCATTGCGGGCAGGATGGATTATCGGCACCGTGTGCGCCGAAATGAACAACACATCCACGGGATGAAAAATCATTTCGGTCGATAATCTCGCCTGCGTCCAAAAAATCGGCGCGCGCAAATTTTTCACCCGCCAATTTTCGGGAAGGCTGAAATCTGGCTTTATATTTGTCGCCGGATTGCAATACAAAACCACTTGTTTACCCTCCGAAGCCTTCGCGAAGGAGGGCTCGTCTTTCAACAAATCTCGCAAGTGTTTGATGACCTGAAAAGAATACTCTTCAATTCCGGTTTTGTTTTTTTGAAACGCGCGCGAAGCGTCGATCCCGATAATCATGTTTAGTAATTCGTAATTAGTAAATTGTAATTCGGATAATATTTTTTAATCCCAATTACCAATTACAAATTACCAATCACAAAACTACTTCGACATCATGATCGTCCGCTTATACATATCCAGATGCTCAAGCGCCACTCCGGTTCCTTTCGCGACGCAAAGAAGCGGCTCGTCGGCGACATAACACGGCACGCCGGTTGTTTTTGAAATCAGCTGGTCCAAATGGCGAAGAAGCGCCCCGCCCCCCGAAAGGATCATTCCTTTGTCAATCACGTCCGCCGCCAGTTCCGGCGGAGTTTCCTGCAAAACTTTTTTGATGGCGTTGATGATTTCCCGCAGCTCGTCCTGGATGGCCTCCGTGATTTCATTCGCCGAAACCCGGATTGTTTTCGGAAGTCCCGCGATGAGATCGCGTCCGCGCACTTCTACATATTCATCTTTCGTCTGCGGCATGGCGCTCCCGATCGCGATCTTGATTTCTTCGGCCGTCCGTTCCCCGATCGCGAGGCCGTGTTTCTTTTTTATGAAGTCGGCGATTGCCTGGTCAATTTTGTTTCCTCCCACCCGCGCGCTGTGGGCCGCCACCACTCCGCCAAGAGATATGATCGCCACTTCGCTCGTTCCCCCGCCAATGTCCACAATCATGTTTCCAGCCGCGCTGTTGATTGGAATCCCGGCCCCGATCGCCGCGAGTATCGGCTCTTTGACGACATAAGCAGTCTTGGCTCCAGCCTTCACCGCCGCGTCAACCACGGCTCTCCGCTCCGTCGAGGTGACACCGGCCGGTATGGAAATCATAACCTCCGGCCGAATCAATCGAAAACTTCCGCTGACTTTGTTGATGAAGTAGCGAAGCATCGCTTCCGTAATCCGATAATCCGCAATTACACCGTCTTTTAGCGGCCTTTGGGCGGTGATCGACTCAGGGGTCCGGCCCATCATTTCCTTGGCTTCATTTCCGACTGCCAGTATCTTATTGTCTATCAAAGAGATAGCCACCACGGACGGTTCATTGACAACAATCCCCTCTCCCGGCAAAAACACGAGGGTATTGGCAGTTCCCAAATCAATTCCAATTTTTTTGATAAACATAAAATAAAAAATACAAATATACGAATCTCATGCAAATACACGAATATGCGAATATCCTATTCGCGTCATTTGCATATTCGCATTATTTGCATCCTATTCGCGTATTTGTATTATATTTTTATTTTTCTATTCTCTTGATCTCCGCTCCCAATTTTTGGAGCCGCTCTTCAATCCTTTCGTATCCCCGATTGATTGGATAAATTCCTTCGAGCTTCGATTTCCCGGGAGCGGCAAGCATCGCCACCAAAATGATAGCGGCCGGCCGAAGAGCGGGAGGACATGTGATTTTTGTCCCGTGCAATTTTTTGTTCCCTTCCACAAAAACTCTGTGTTGATCGAGAAGCGTTATTTTTCCGCCTAACTTGTTGAGTTCGGTGAAATACTCGGATCTGTTTTCATATACCCAATCGTGAATGAGCGTCTTCCCTCGAGCCATCATCGCGACCGGGACGAAAAAAGGCAAATTGTCGATGTTGATCCCGGAAGAAGACGGCGCTGCCGGATGAATCTTTTCTTCAAGAGCCTTGAGCTCCGAAGGAAAAGTTCGGATATCCACGAGCTTCATTTTCTTGTTTCTGGAAAAATATTCTTTTATAATTTCATATTTGAAGCCCATCTTGGAAAG
>JAQUQQ010000116.1 GCA_028716005.1 Candidatus Moraniibacteriota bacterium
ATGTTGATGCCGAAGAAAGTAAAATACCGAAAGCAGCAACGCGGAGGAAAGTTGCGCCAAAGGGCCAAAAAGGGAGCTGAACTCAGCTTTGGAAGCTTTGGATTGCGGTCCCTCGAGGCAGGACTGGTTTCCGCCAGGCAGATTGAAGCCGCAAGGCGCGCTATGACCCGCTATGTCCAGCGAGGAGGAAAAATTTGGATCAGAGTGTTTCCCTCGAAGCCTATGACGAAAAAAGGCGATGAAACTCCAATGGGGAAAGGCAAAGGGTCAGTTGACCATTTTGTGGCGGTTGTTGAGCCGGGAAGGATAGTGTTTGAAATGGATGGCGTTTCTCCGGATACGGCGAGACGCGCGCTGAAACTGGCCTCGGCGAAGCTTTGTGTCAAGACAAGAATAGAAGAAAAAATATGAAGATTAAAGATATTCGCGAAAAAAACCAGAAAGAACTCAAAAGAAACCTTAGTGAAATCAGAAACAAGCTCACTAAGATGAAATTTGACATTTCCGGAAAACAGATGAAGAATCATCGGGAAATCAGAAAGATCAAAAAAGATATTGCCATGATTTTGACCCACCTTCGCGAAGGCTCCGGCGGGCAAGCAGTGCAGTGAAATACAGATTAATTTTATTTTATGGATAAATCAAACAACGAAGGCAAGGCAAAAAAACATATCGAAGGAAAAGTCACCAGCGACAAGATGGAGAAGACTGTTGTCGTGGCCGTGAATACCATGAAAACCCATCCCAAATATTTGAAAAGATATCTCGTGACAAGAAAATACAAGGCGCATGACCCGGAAAACAGATTTCATGTTGGCGACAAGGTCAAAATTCAAGAGACACGTCCGATGAGCAAAGGAAAGAAATGGGAAGTAATATATTAGTATATCGTATTTGGTATTTTGTATCTGGTATTAATTTGAAGAATCTTTCAAAAGAATTAATACTAAATACAAAATACTAGATACTAAATACCAGTTTTATGATTCAAGCCGAAACAAAACTGAAAGTCGCGGACAATACTGGTGCCAGAATCATCGAGTGTTTCAAGGTGCCCGGAGGAACGCGGAAAAGATACGCAAAGATTGGAGATATCATCATCGCTTCAGTGAAGCTTGCTGAACCTCGCGGGACGATAAAGAAAAAAGCCGTCGTGAAAGCGGTGATAGTGAGACAAAGGCAGCCCTTTCGCCGGAAAGACGGATCATATATCAGTTTTTCAGACAACGCGGCTGTTATTGTAGACGGCATGGAGCCGAAAGGAACAAGAATTTTTGGGCCGATCGCGAGAGAAATTCGGGAAAAAGGCTATGCGAAGATAGTTTCGCTGGCTCCGGAAGTCTGGTAGCAATCGCACAATGTATAACGTAAAACGTGAAACGCAATGAAAATAAGAAAAGGCGACAATGTGAAAATACTCTCCGGAAAGGACCGAGGAAAAATCGGAAAAGTTTCGCGTGTTTTCGGAAAAGAAGAAAAAGCTTTGGTCGAAGGAATGAATTTGGTGAAAAGGCATACCCGTCCCCGCCGCCAAGGAGAAAAAGGCCAACGTGTCACGGTGCCGGCAGCAATTGATTTGTCGAATCTGGCTTTGGTTTGCCCGAAATGTTCGAAACCGGCCCGGGTAGGATTCAAAACTCACGGCAAGAACAAATTCCGCGTATGCAAGAAATGTAAAAGCGAAGTGTAGATCTCTACGAATTACGAATCAATTACGAATATACGAATTTTATGGAAGGCACACTCAAGGAAAAATATTATAAGGAAGTGGCGAAGAAATTTCAAGAGAAATTTGGCGCCAGAAGCGTCATGGCGGTTCCTCGGATCACCAAAGTTGTTTTGAATGCCGGAATCGGAAAATATTTGAAAGAAAAAGACGCCGTCGATGAAATTTTTTCCGCGATCAAAGATATCTCCGGACAAAAGCCAGTCATGGCAAAAGCGAAAAAATCAATTTCCGGGTTCAAAGTTCGCGAAGGGCAGGAAGTGGGAATAGTCGTGACCCTTCGCGGCCAGAGAATGTGGGATTTTCTGGAAAGACTCGTGAAATCAGCTTTTCCAAGAATCCGCGATTTTCAGGGGATCGACACAAAATTTTTTGATAACCAAGGAAATTTCAATATAGCTCTCAAAGAACACATTGTTTTTCCGGAAATTATGGCAGAAAATGTGAAAAACATTTTTGGGTTTCAAGTGACGGTTGTGAACACGGCCAAAACGAAAGAGGAAGGGATTGAGCTTTTGAAACTGTTGGGATTTCCAATTAAATCGCATAACGCATAACGTATAACGCAAAACGTAAAAATATTGCGTTATAGGTTGCCCGTTATAAGTTATAAGAAAAAAATGGCGAAAACATCAACCGAAGCCAGAGCAAGAAAAAAACCGAAATTTTCAAGCCGCATTGTGCGGAGATGTTGGCGCTGTGGCCGCAAACGCGGATATATGCGTGATTTTGAATTGTGCCGGATATGCTTCCGGGAACTGGCAAGTCAAGGGGAAATTCCAGG